>JASLBD010000025.1 GCA_030146745.1 Allosphingosinicella sp.
AGACGCACAGCCCCACCGTTTCGTCGGGCCGCGGAGTCGACACCTCGAACTCGGTCCCCGCCTCGACCAGAAGGAAGCGTCCCGGCTTCACCGCCCGGGCGCGGCCGTCTATCTTGTAGACTTCCTCGCCGCTCAGGACGAACTTGACCGAAGGTGCGAGCGCCCGGACCGTGCTTCGGCCTCCCTCGAGCCTCGAAAGAACGACGCAGCCGTGCCTCAGCGGCAGGCGCTCGCCCTCGCCATGGTCCCTCATCAGGTAGAAAGGTGTCGAATCGATCACAAGTGTAATCGTAAGCAAAATCCGCGCCACGTAAAGACTTGGCTGATTTCCGCCATTCCCGCTGGGTTGACCGCTCTTGCTCGCGTTCGGAACCGGTCGCGAGCGTACGCTTTCGGACGGGATGCGGATCGCCACCTTCAACGTCAACGGAGTCAACGGCCGCCTGCCGGTGCTGCTGGAATGGCTGGCCGAGGCGAAGCCCGATGCGGTGTGCCTTCAGGAATTGAAGGCTCCGGACGAGAAGTTCCCGGCCCGGGAAATCGAGAAGGCCGGCTACGGCGCGATCTGGCACGGCCAGCAGCGCTGGAACGGGGTCGCCATCCTCGGCCGCGATTGCGAGCCGGTCGAGACCTGCCGCGGCCTTCCCGGCGACCCCGACGATTCGCAGAGCCGGTACATCGAGGCGGCGGTGTGCGGAATCCTGATCGGAGGCCTCTACGCCCCGAACGGAAATCCGCGGCCCGGGCCGAAATTCGACTACAAGCTGGCCTGGAACGAGCGGCTGATCGCCCGCGCCGCCGAGCTCATCGCCCTGAGCGAGCCGGTGGTGCTCGCCGGCGACTACAACATCATCCCGACCCCGACCGCCATCGACGTCTACAAGCCGGAGCGGTGGACGGAGGACGCCTTGATGCAGCCCGAGCCCCAGGCCCAATATCGCCGGCTCGTCGCCCAGGGCTGGACCGACGCGCTTCGCCATTTCCACCCGGACGAGCCCGTCTTCACCTTCTGGGACTATTGGCGCAACGCCTTCGCCCGCAACGCCGGAATCCGGATCGATCATTTGCTGCTCAACCCGCCGGCGGCCAAGCGCCTCAAGGCGGCGGGCGTCGACCGGGAGGCGAGGGCCAGGGAAAAGGCGAGCGACCACGCGCCGACCTGGGTGGAGCTGAAATGATCTAAATCCTTCCCGCGATTTCGCGGGGCGGGGAACCAGGCGAAGCCTGGCGGAGGGGTTCTTGCCGAGTCCGAAGAACCCCTCCACCGCGCTCCGCGCGGTCCCCCTCCCCGGCGAATGCCGGGGAGGAACTTAGGGGGGAAAATCGTCGCCCGCGTTTACACTTTCACCTCCACCCAAACCCGAAAAGCGCGGTTTTCCGCCGCTGGCCCGCATCTTGCTGATTAGCGGACATGCTGAAGAAGGCCTTAAGACTTTTCGTCATCAAGACCCGGCTCGAAGCCTGGGCGATCATCTACGCGCTCGCCGTCGGCGCCGTCAGCCGCGGCTTCCATTATCTGGACCAATATCCCGGCGCCGGCGGCTGGCTCCTCTTCGCCGCCTGCACCGGAGCGGTCTTCATGGCCGGCGCCAAGATCCTCGACTCCACGCGCGGGCCGGCGCATCGTCGGTCGACCCTCCAGCGCATGGTGGCGCGGGCCCGAGCCTGATCGTCGCCCCAGCGAAGGCTGGGGCCCCGGCGGGTGAAAGGCTCGGCGTATTTCACTCCCCGGGGTCCCAGCCTTCGCTGGGACGACGAGGCTCCCAACCCTTGGCGCAATTTCCCAAACCTAGGTGGCGATAAATTCAATCCGCCGCCTCTGACCACCCCGTTTATCGCGGTTTTCCGTCATTTTCCGCACTTGGCACGGCCCTTGTAACCCTGTCGGCAACCGCTTCGGGCGGGGAGCAACAGGTTTCGAGGAGCCAAGGAAATGTTCAATTATCGCAAGCTCGGCGAGAATGCGGCGGCGGCGGTCCTGGCGCTCATGCTGTCGGCGGTGTCGGTCGGCGCAGCGGTCGGTCCGGCCCGGGCGGTCGAGGCCGGCCCGTCCCTCTACGCGTCGGCGCCGGTGGCCTCCGCCCGTGCCTGAGACGATCCACGTGCCCGCCGACAAGCTGGTTCGGATGCCGCCGAGGCCCGGGGGCCCGCGCCGCCACGAAGCGCTCCGCGGTCCCCGCACCCCGCACCGGCCGGCCGGGCCGGTCTTCGGTTTCATGGAGTTCCTGCCGATGAGCATCTTCTCCCGCACCCGCGACATCGTCGCCGCCAATTTCTCGGACCTTCTCGGCAAGGCCGAGGACCCGGCGAAGATGATCCGGATGATCATCCTCGAGATGGAGGAGACTTTGGCGGAGGTCCGCGCCGGCACCGCCCGGACCATGGCCGACCAGAAGGAGATGCGCCGGCAGATCGCCCGCCTCGACAGGCTCCAGGAGAGCTGGGCCGAGAAAGCGGAGCTTGCGCTCAGCAAGGGCCGCGAGGACCTCGCCCACGGCGCCCTTAGCGAGAAGCAGAAGACGGCTCAGCTTGCCGAGAGCCTGCGCACCGAGATCGACCTGCTCGACGAGGCGATGCGCGCCTCGGAAGCCGACATCGCCAGGCTGCAGGGCAGGTTGCGCGAAGCCCGCGCCCGGCAGAGCGCCACCCAGACCCGGCTGGAAAGCGCGAACCCGCGCGCCCGCCTCCGCGAGATGACCGCCGGCCCAAGGGTCGACGAGGCCTTCTCCCGCTTCGACCGGCTCGAGCGCCAGGTGGACCAAGCCGAAGGCCGGGCCGACGCCCTGATGCTCGGCGCTCCGCCCAGGAAGCTCGACGAGGATGAGCTGGCCGCCCTGCCCCCGGCAGGGCTCCAAATGTCCGGCGAACATTTGGACCAGCTCATCGCGGAGCTTCGCAATTCCGAAAAGATCGACGCCGAGCTGGAGGCCCTGAAGGCCCGGCTCGCCGCGGACCGGGAGGGATGAGCCGTGGAAGACTGGATCTACCGGATCATGAACGCCCGCAACCCCAATTGGCGGATCCTCTCGACCAACCCGGCGGCGACCGGGGTCCGGGAGCCCCGTCGCGAACTCGAGACACTCAGGAGGGAAAGATGAAGAAGAGTTTCTATCTGGACAAGGCAGAAGGCAAGGTGTTCGGCGTCTGCGCCGGCCTCGCCAGGCACATGAACTGGGACCCGACCTTCGTCCGAGTGGCGACGGTGGTCCTGACCCTCATCACCTTTCCCTGGGCGCTGCTCGTCTATGGCGTCGCGGCGATGATCGGGAAGAAGCGGCCGGCCGAGGGCCCTGGCGAGGCGGCCCTGGACCGGCCCCTGCGCACCTCGACCTACGAGCTCAACCGCTCGATGCGCGACATCGATCGCCGCATGGCCGAGATCGAGACCTACGTGACCGCGCAGAACACGCCTCTCGCCCGCGAGATCGAGAGCCTGCGCTGAAACCTTGGATCGGAGGGAGGATCTGATGAGCGAACCGATGACGATGATGGCGATGGCGGGCTTCGGCCTGACCGCGCTCGGCATCCTGCTCTTCGCCGCTTTGAAGGGCTGGCAGGGCTGGCTGGACCTCAAGCGGCTGGAGCTGGCCGGGGCCGAGCCGAGGAGCCACGGCGGAATGGCGGAGCGGATCGAGCTTGCCGACCTCAAGGAGCGCATCCGCAAGCTGGAGAATATCGCCGCTTGCATCGATTTGTGACGTCGCGGGGAAGGGAGGGGCAGGAGCGGCCCTTCCGGGATGACGTCAGTCCAGCCTCAGCCGCTCGACCCCGCCGTCCCGCCTCACCCGGAAGATGTCTCCGTAATCCGTCTCCGCCAGGTCCGCCGGCCTTGCTCCGCCGAGCTGCGCGACGATCTCCGGCACCGTATTGCTGTGGCCGACGATCAGCACGGTTCCCGGCTCACCCCGCGCCCTCGCGATCAGCCCGGGCGTATCGCGCGGATCATATTCCTTCGACGTCAGCCCGAGCCGCGCGGCGAGCGGCGCCGCGGTCTCCCGCGCCCGCCTCGTCGTGCTGACGTAGATCGCCGTCGGCCGGTCGTCGCCGAACCGGGAAGCGAGCCGCTCGGCGTTGCGCGCGCCCTCCGCGCTCAGCCCCGGATCCTGCCCCTCGGCCTTCTGCAAATGCCGAGTCACGTAGATGCTCGGAGCGGCCGGATCACCCGGCCCGGTGGCGCAGGCGGCGAGCGCCAGGAGCAGCAAGGCGGCGAGGGGACGGAACAAGGTCATGGTGTCGCTCCTTTGTCCCGATACCTGCCCCGCCGGGCGCCGCTTCACAAGGGCGGCGACAAGGGTTACGGGCGCAGCGAGCCGCAACGAACAGGGCCAAGGATGAACACAGCAAGCGAGCGCCCCAACCGGCCGGCGCTCTCACTCCATGTCCCGGAGCCGCCCGCCCGGCCGGGCGACGAGGTCGATTTCAGCCATATCGAGATTCCGGCCGCCGGCAGCGTCCGCCGTCCCGACGTCGCCGCCCCCGCCGCCGAAACGCACGAGCTCGTCTACTCGCTGGTACGGGTCCTGGACGAGGAAGGCCGAGCGGTCGGACCCTGGGACCCGAAGCTCGATCCCGATACCCTGCGCCGCATCCTTCGCGACATGATGATGGTGCGGGTCTATGACGACCGCATGTACCGCGCCCAGCGGCAGGGCAAGACCAGCTTCTACATGAAGTCGACCGGCGAGGAGGCGATCGCGGTCGCCGGCGCTCATGCCCTCGACCGGGACGACATGTGCTTCCCCACCTACCGCCAGCAGGGCCTGCTCGTCGCCCGCGACTATTCGCTCGTCCAGATGATGTGCCAGGTCTATTCGAACAAGGGCGATCCGCTGAAGGGCCGCCAGCTGCCCATCATGTACGCCTCCAATTCGCACGGCTTCTTCACCATCTCCGGCAATCTCGCGACGCAATTCCCGCAAGCCGTCGGCTGGGCGATGGCCTCGGCGATACGCGGCGACAGCCGGATCGCCGCCGGCTATATCGGCGACGGCTCCACCGCCGAGGGCGATTTCCATGCCGCCTGCACCTTCGCCGGAGTCTATCGCGCGCCGGTCATCCTCAACGTCGTCAACAATCAATGGGCGATCTCGACCTTCTCGGGGATCGCCGGCGGCGACCTCACCACCTTCGCCGCCCGCGCCGTCGGCTACGGCATCGCCGGCCTGCGCGTCGACGGCAACGACGCCCTCGCCGTCTACGCCGCGACTCAATGGGCCGCGGACCGCGCCCGCGCCAACCTGGGCCCCACCCTGATCGAATTCTTCACCTACCGGGTCGAGGGCCATTCCACCTCCGACGACCCTTCCGTCTACCGGCCCCAGAACGCCGGTGCGCAATGGCCGCTCGGCGATCCCGTCGCCCGCCTCAAGGCGCACCTCGTCGCGCTCGGCGAATGGGATGACGAGCGTCACCAGGCGCAGCTCGACAGCCTCGACGCCGAGGTTCGAACCGCCCAGAAGGAGGCGGAGAAGCTCGGCACCCTCCAGTCCGACCCCTATCTCGACATCGCCTCGATGTTCGAGGACGTGTTCGAGGAGCTTCCCTGGCATCTGAAGGAACAGCAGGCCCAGGCGATCGCCGAAGGCGAGGCGAAGCGCAAATGAGCGTCATGAACATGATCCAGGCGCTCAACTCCGCCCATCACGTGATGATGGAGCGCGATCCGGCGTGCGTCGTCCTCGGCGAGGACATAGGCTATTTCGGCGGCGTCTTCCGAGTCACCGAGGGCCTCCAGAAGACGTTCGGCAAGGAGCGCGCCTTCGATTCGCCGATCAGCGAGAACGGGATCGTCGCCATCGCCGTCGGGATGGCCGCCTACGGCCTTCGCCCCGTCGCCGAGATCCAGTTCGCCGACTACATCTATCCCGGCTTCGACCAGATCGTCTCCGAAGCCGCCAAGATGCGCTACCGCTCGGCCGGCGAATGGCATCTGCCGATGGTCCTGCGCTCCCCCTACGGCGGCGGCATCTTCGGAGGCCAGACCCACAGCCAGTCGCCCGAGGCCCTGTTCACCCACATCGCCGGGATCAAGACGGTGATCCCGTCCAATCCCTACGACGCCAAGGGCCTGCTTATCGCCGCGATCGAGGATAACGATCCGGTCGTCTTCTTCGAGCCCAAGCGCATCTACAACGGCCCGTTCGACGGCTTCTACGAGCGCCCGGTCACCCCCTGGGCCAGGCATCCCGCGGCGGAGGTCCCGGACGGCCATTACACCGTCCCCCTCGGCAAGGCGGCGGTGGTGAGGGAAGGGGAGGAGATCACCATCCTCGCCTACGGCACGATGGTCCACGTCGCCCTCGCCACAGCCGCCGCCGAAGGAGTCGACGCCGAGGTGATCGACCTTCGAACCCTCGTCCCCGTCGACATCGAGACGATCGAGGCCTCGGTGAAGAAGACCGGCCGCTGCCTGATCGTCCACGAGGCGACCCGGACCTCGGGCTTCGGCGCCGAGCTTTCCGCGCTCGTCCAGGAGCGCTGCTTCTACCATCTGGAAGCGCCCGTCACCCGGGTCACCGGCTGGGACACGCCTTATCCGCACTCGATGGAATGGGCCTATTTCCCCGGTCCGGTCCGGCTCGGGCTGGCGCTCAGAAAAGCTTTGGAGGACTAGGACGGCATGGCGCGCTTCGAATTCAAGCTGCCCGACATCGGCGAAGGCATTGCCGAGGCCGAGATCGTCGCCTGGCACATCAGCGTTGGCGACTCCGTCAAGGAGGACCAGCAGCTCGCCGACATGATGACCGACAAGGCCACCGTCGAGATGGAAAGCCCGGTCGCGGGCAAGGTGATCGAGCTCGCCGGCGAGGTCGGCGACCAGATCCCGATCGGCTCGGTGCTGGTGGTGATCGAAACGGAAGGCGAGGCGGGCGCCGGCGCCGACGAAACCGCCGCCGACGGCGAGCGCCAGGACCAGGTCGCCTTCACCGACGGCCTCGTCGAGGAGCGCCCCGAGCTCGAGGCGGCCGTGCCGAGCACCGGCGAGCAGCGCCAGGGCGACCGCCGCGACGGCGACGACCGCCGCTCCGAGCCGCGCGAGGACCCGGACCGCCGGCAGGGCGAGCGCAGGAGCGAGACCGGCGGCGGCGCCCCCGCGAACCCCGGCGACGCCAAGGGCTTCAACCCGCAGCCCGATCCGCCCCGGATCCTCGCCTCTCCCGCCGTGCGGGCCCGAGCCCGCGACCTCGGCGTCGATCTCGCCCAGGTGAAGTTCGCCGGCGACCGAATCCGCCATTCCGATCTCGACGCCTACCTCCTCTACAACGGCGGCGGCGTCTCCCGCTCCGGCGGCCGGCCCCGGCAGGACGAGACCGTCAAGGTCGTCGGCCTGCGCCGCAGGATCGCGGAGAACATGCAGGAGGCCAAGCGGCGGATCCCGCATTTCACCCTGGTCGAGGAATATGACGTCACCGCGCTCGAGCAGACCCGCGCGATGATGAACTCGGACCGGGGCGGCAATCCCAAGCTGACGATGCTTCCGTTCCTGATCACCGCGATGGCGCGAACCCTCGCCGACTATCCGCAAATCAACACCCGCTACGACGACGACGAGAATTTGCTCCACCGCTCCGGCGCCGTCCACATGGGAATGGCGACCCAGACCCCGAACGGCCTCATGGTCCCGGTGATCCGCAACGCCGACCGCTTCTCCATCTGGGACATCGCCCGCGAGATCCTTCGCCTCTCCGAGGCCGCCCGCACCGGCAAGGCGTCGCGCGAGGAGCTGAGCGGCTCGACCATCACCATCTCCAGCCTCGGCCCGATGGGCGGGATCGCCTCCACGCCGGTCATCAACCGCCCCGAAGTGGCGATCCTCGCCGTCAACAAGGTCGAGGAGAAGCCGGTCGTGATCGAAGGCGAGCTCGAGATACGCAAGCGCATGAACCTGTCGCTCAGCTGCGACCACCGGGTGGTCGACGGCTGGGACGCGGCGAACTTCATGCAGGACCTGAAGAAGCTGGTCGAAGCGCCGCTTAAGCTTCTGTCCTGAGAATCCTCCCC
>JASLBD010000229.1 GCA_030146745.1 Allosphingosinicella sp.
CGTCCTTGCCGGAGGCGAGGACGAGCTCCTGATGGACAATGCGGCGATCGACACCGAGCGCGCTTCCTTGTGGAAGACGATGGGCCAGCTCGAGCAGATGATCCACATCTCCAAGGCGCTCGACCAGAAGCTCGAGGACAAGGCGAACGAGCTCGACGCGACCGAGCCGGCCAAGGCCAAGGCGATCCGCGAGACCGCCCTCTTCTACACCCGCCAGCGCACCACCGACCTTCTGACCCAGATGGCGGTGACGGTGCAGGGCTATCTCGCCCTCGACCTCGTCAAGAAGAACAATGTCGAGCTGATCAAGGGCGTCGACCGGGCTTCCACCACCACCGTCGCCGCCCTGCGCACCGCCGTCACCGTCGCCCAGGCGATGACCAATCAGCGCCTGGTGCTGGAGCAGATCACCGCGCTCAACACGACCACCGCCAACATCATCGATTCGACCGGCGAGCTGCTCAAGAGCCAGACCGCCGAGATCCACCGCCAGGCGGCCTCCTCGACCATCCCGCTCGAGACCCTGCAGCGCGCCTTCCAGAACATCTACGACACGATGGACACGATCGACACCTTCAAGCTCGAGGCGCTGTCCAGCATGAAGCAGACGGTCAACACGCTTTCGAGCGAGGTCGAGAAGAGCCGCGGCTACATCGCCCGAGCGGAGGGCGTCGAGCAGAACCGGCTCGCCGGCCGAAGCGCCCCCAATTCGCTGCTCGGACCGATCGAGGGCTGAAAATGGCGAGAACGCCCCGCAGCGTCGAGGAAGCGATCGCCCGCTTCGACGAATATTCGGCGCGGCTGGACGGTCATACGCCGGCGCCCTCGAGCCTCAGGCGGCGCTATTACGGCCGGGCCGCCGGCACCGTCGCTCGGCGGATGGCGACGATCGGGATGGCGATCGGCGCCCTGATCGTCGCGACGATCGTCTTCGGCCTCATCGTCGGCCCGATCGGCATCACCGGCCTGTTCCTGGTCGCCATGGCGATACTCGCCGTGCTGCTCCTCGGCTCCTTCTGGCCCTCGGAAGCCAAAAGGGTCGCCTATAGCGAGCAGCTGCCCACCGGCACGGTGGTGCGCCAGCTCGAATCCATGCTCGCCCGGCGCCGCACCGCCCTGCCGGCGCCGGCGGCGCAGCGCGCCGATGCGATCGGGGCCCAGCTGCCTTTGCTCGAATCGCGCCTGGCCGACGTCGATCCGCTCGATCCGCTCGCCCAGGACGCCCGGCGGCTGATGGGCAAGCATCTGCCCGAGCTGATCGAACGTTACGAGCGGATCCCGGCCGACTACCGCCACCAGCCCGACGGCGAGGGCCTGACGGCCGACCAGCGCCTCGTCGCCAGCCTCGACGCCGCCCGCCAGGCGCTCGGAGACATTGGCGACAAGCTGATCCAGGGAGATCGCCAGGCGTTCGAGACCCAGGGCCGATTCATCGAAAGCCGCTACAAGGAAGAACGCGGCCCGGGAGACGAATGATGGGCCTCGATTTCGTCGGAATGCTTCGGCAGGCCGACGAATATCTCCGCCGCGGCTGGAAGTCCAAGGCGGTGCGCGCAGCGGAGAAGCGGCGCCAGGAGCGGCAGTCGCGCGAGGCGACGGCCCGGATCGTCCGGGCCGCCTGGGTGGGCAGCGCCTCCGGAGCGACCATCTTCGGAGTCGGAGCTCTGGTCGCGCCGGCCACGGTCCCGGTGCTCGCGGCCGCCGGGGGCGGCGCCTTGCTCCTCGCCGTCGGGTCGCTCTTCAGGCCATCGCGGCGGCGCGGCGGCGAAGGCGATTTCTCCCGGGTGGAGCTGGCCGAGCTGCCGGGCGATGCCGAGGACTGGCTCCTCGACCGGCGTGAGGCGCTGCCGCTCGACTGCCGGCCGCAGCTCGACCGCATCTTCCAGCGCCTCGGCGATCTCCAGCCTCATCTCGCCGCGCTCGCTCCCCACTCGACTCCGGCCTGGGAGGCGCGGCGGCTGCTCGGCGATCATCTGCCGAGGCTCATCCTCGCCTTCGAAGCCATCCCGCTCACGGTCCGCGAAGAGGAGCCCGAGGTCCGGGCCCGGCTGATCTCAGGGCTGGAGACGGTGGCCGACGCCTTGGATCAATTGTGCCGGGATGTCTGCCGCGACCCGCTCATGACCTTGGAGACTCAGGAGCGCTTCCTCGAAAGTCGCTACCGGGGAGAGGACAAGCGGCTCCTGCCCGGCCACGACCGGGGCTAGAACTTGCCTTCGAAGCGCGAGGAATAAGGCAGTCCGCCCGGGCGAAGGGCGGCATCGATCCTGTAGCGCCCGTCGGCGAACAGCCGGACGTCGAGCCGGTCGCCCCCCGACTGGCTGACCAGCGGCAGAAGCAATGCCTGCCCGTCGCAGCGCGCCTCGCCGCTGAAACCGGAGGTCAGCGACACTCCAACCAGTTCGCCCGCGAAACGCGCCTTCACCAGCCCTTCGGCATGAACGCACTGTCCGTCGCCGAAGCGGACGCTGAGATCGGACAGGTCGAGGGTGGGCGGGGGCAGGTCGGCGAGCGCCCCGGCTTCGATCCTGCCGGTGGCATCGTCGATCCCGAAGCCGTGGCGGGAGACGGTGACTCCGCCGCGCAGGCCGTCGTCCCCCTGCTGAAGGTCCAGCCTCGCCCGGCCGATCAGAAGGGGAAGGACTCTAAGGCGGGTGCCGACGTCGCCGAGCGCGACGGTCCCGAAGCGCGCTTCGGTAAGCGCCCCGAGCCACACGCTCCCCGTCGCCTCGCGTGCGGCCAAGCCCTTGTCCGCATAACCCAGCCAGCCGAGCGCGAAGCGAAGCGGAAGCAGGGCGGCGAGCGAGAAGAGCAGCGCACAGCCGAAGAAGATCTGGCGCCACCAGCGCATTCGCAGCCGCATCAGCTCCCCCTCGCCCGGAGCACGATCTGGGCGGAGAGCGTTCGGTCCGGGTTACTGCTGACGCTCAGGCTCTGAACAATATAGCCTTGCGCCTCGAGCGCGCCGATCCAGCCGAACAGGGCCTGCGGCTTGGCCGCACCGATCGCGAGCGAGACCCGCCCCGGCCCCTGCGGCTGGAGGCCGGAGAGCTGGAAGCCGGCGGCCGAAGCGGCGGCCGCGACGGCCGCGTCGATCGGCCCGGCGAAGGGCGCCGGCCGCTCCCGCTCCAGAGCGGCGATCGCCGCGGCCTGCGAGCGCGCCTCCGCCAGGGCCGCAACCGCTTCGCCGTGCCTCTCCCTTGCCGCCGAGAGCATGTCGGACAGCGGCCGAAGGATAATCAGCCAGACGAGGACGAGCGCCACAAGCGCCAGCATCACTCCGAGCAGCCAGCGCTCGCGAACGGACCGGGCCAGCCACAGGACCTTGATCCTCTCGCTCATCGCGGCCGCACCATCAGCTCGGCGACCGGGCGTCCACCGCCGGAACGCGGCGCCCCCGCTTCGGCCGAGAAGCCGCTCGCCTCGACGCGCTGGCGAAGCGCCTCGATCGCCGCCGGGGAATCGGCCTGGACGGTCGCCCGAAGAAGCCCGTCGGGAGAGAAAGCGAGCGACGTCAGCTCGACATTGGGGGTCGCCCGAACCGCTTCGAACAGTGTCCCCGCCGTGGCCCGGAAGCCGGCGCCGCCGCCCCGAAGCTCCGCCAGCCGCTGGATCAGCGCGGCCTGCGGATCCGGGACGCCGGCGCTTCGGGGCAAGGCGGCGGCGGCGATCCGGCGCGTCTCCGCCTCCGCGGCATCGGCGGCGAACATATAGCGGGCGATGAGCGCCACCTGCACCGCGAGGCTGATGAGTAGCAGCGTGGCGGTGAACATCGCGAGCCGCCGGGCCCTGGCCGGAGCGACCCGCCAGTCGCGCCGCCGCCCGAACGGGCCCTGGCGCAGGTCGAGCGGCGCTCGGTCGAGCGCGTCGGCGAGTCCCGCCGCGAAGGCCTCGGCGTCGATCGGAACGGCGTCCCGCCCGGCGACCAGCAAGTCGCCCAGCTCCGGTTCGGCGGCGAATGCCTCCTCGCGTCCGCGATAGAGTCGAAGCAGCCCGGAATCCCAGGTCGCGAGCCCCTCCTCCGGGACCGGCAGCAGCAGGGTTTCCGGAACGATCCGCTCGGCATCGAATCCCGCGCCTTCGAGGCCGTCGAGCCAGGTCCGCATCGTCTCCATCGGGACCAGCCCGACGCAGCGGCCGGCGCCGTCGCCCGAATCCCGCCCGACCGCGACGTGGAGCTCCCCGACCGGCTGTGCGCTGAGCTCCGCCACCATGAGCCGCGCCGCGCCCGCGGCCTGGGCCGGGGAGAGCCCCGCCGGAAGCTCCATCCACCTGAGGGTCACAGCCTCTCCGGGCACGACGGCCACGACCGGCGCGGAACGGTGGCCGTCGGCCCCCTCCAGTCCGGCGCCGCGCTCGCCGACCGTGCCCTCGGCGAGCCGGATCCAGCTGTCGACACCGCCGTCGCGTCCGAGGAAGAGCAGCAAGGCTTCCCTCATTCGCCGCCGCCCCACCGCCGCGCGACGACCTTGGCCGGAGCGAGCCGGGCGTCGACCAAAGCCCATTCCTCCATCTCCGCGTCCTGGAAGGAGACGGAGAGGTCGATGGTGAACCAATAAGTTTTGAGCTGGAGCTGGGACATGGGGTCTGCGTTCGTCTCTAGCCCCGCCTGCTCGGCGCTGCGCCAGAAATCGTACGTGTTGCGCCAGCCGGTCTGCGGCCTGGACGCGATCAGGCCCCGGATTCGGTCCGGTCGCGCCTTGTTCGGAGCGAACATGGCGAGCAGGGGAGCGTCGCGGGGCATCAGGGTGTTGACGTTGATCGGCGACATGTCGGCGACCGGGAGCGCGCAAAGAAAGGGCCTCAGCTCCCGATAGATTTCGGGCGTGACCCCGGCGACGGCGCGAAGTTCGCTGGGATCGGCGAGAAGGGTGTTGCCGGGGCGATAGGCCGGCTCCGATCCGCTGTAGGCGGAATCCTCCGCCCCCTGCGGGCCGGGCTGGTCGTCGGAATCGATCCAGTCTGCGGTGGAGGCGGCGATCCGGCGGGCGGTGGGTTCGGGAAGGGCGAGGACGACCATCAGTGCGACGAACTGCTCGATCGCCGCCGGCCGCTGGATGAGGATCGCGGCGATGTCGCCCTGGACGAGGCTGTTGAGGTTGAAGCAATTGCCGCCGTCGCGGACGGTGCCGATGGCCAGCCCCTCGCCGGGCAGGGGAATCCGCCTCGGCGTGCCGTTCCAGTCGCCGGCCAGGGTGGTGACATAGGCGTCCTCGCCGGCAAGGTCGTCTATCCGGAGCGCAAGCAGGTCCTCCACGCCAAGCGCATAGGCCCGCGCCTGGTCGAGCGCGGCGCCGTTCATCGCCATCGCCGTCGACAGCCGGAGCCGCTCGAAGGCGCCCGCCGCGATCGCCGCCATGATGACGACGAGTACCAGCACCGCCAGCAAGGCGGCGCCGCGTTCCGATGCGGGCACGGGCCGCCTCAAAACATCGTCCCGGTCTGGAAGAGCTGCCGGGTGGTGCCGCTGCCCTCGGCGTCCATGACCAGCTCGACGGCGCGCGGCAATTCGGTCGGCTTGGTCGGGTCCCAGCGCTCCCGCCAGGCGCCTTCGCGGTCGCGATAGCGAAGCCGGATCCGCCGCACTCCGTCGACCACGGTGGTCGCGGGCAGCGCCGCCGCTCCGTCGAGCCGGGGATAGACCCGCCGCTCGAGCCTGCCTTCGGCGAGGCTGTATTCGACCCGCTGAAGCGAGGGGCGCGGCGTCTCGTCGAGATTCTCCCAGCCGCGGCGGACGAAGGCGAGCGCTACTCCGCCCTGCTCGCCGCCGACTCCGTGGAAGGCCGGGCGCGAATTCCCCGCCCCGTCCCGGACCATTCGCGGCGCCACCTGGGCGAGGTCGCCCGCCAGCAGGGCCCCGGCGCGCCGGAAGTCGGCGAGATCGTCCAGCCGCGCCTCGGCCGCCTCCTGGGCGCGAACGCTGAACGAGAGCAAGGCGACTCCGGCGGCGGAGAGAAGCCCGAAGATGAACAGCGAGACGAGCAGCTCGGCGAGCGTGAAGCCACGCTCTGTCCTCTCGATCTTCGATGTGGAGGATGCAATCACCGCGGCCCCCTTCGGAACAGGGTCAGGTTCGCCGCTTCCGGGCCGCGGTCGCTCCTCACCTCGATCCGGATCTGCTGGATCCGCGGCTCGGGCGAACGGCCGACAACCCGGATCCACCGCCACTTGCGCCCTGCATTGACGGCCTCTCCCCTCGTGGCGCCGAAAGCCGGCGGCTCCGGCTCGGTGAGCGCCTCGACCGCCAGGTTGCGCGCCACGGTCTGCGCAAGCGCCTGCTCCTGGAGCAAGGCGGTGGTCGTCACCGTCGCCCCCTCGAGCCGAAGCAGCGCCATCGCCGCCAGGCTGAAGATCGCCAGCGCCACCAGCATCTCCACGAGCGTGAAGCCGTGTTCGGCGGAACGCCTCGCCGGGGTAAAGCCGCGTTGGTCAGCGGAGGACATGGACCCGCCCCCCGTCCGTGACCTCGATCTGCGCTTCTTCCTTGCCCCGCACCAGCCGCAGCCGCGCCGGCTCGGCGAAGCCGGTCGAATCGAAGACGATGCGCGACTCGCCCCCCTCCATCGAGGCGCGGGTGCCCTCGCTCCAGCTCTGCTCGATGAACGGCCGCTCGCTCACCGCCTTCCATTCGCCGCCGGTGCGCCATTCGAAGCCATAGCCGTCTTCCTTGAGCACCAGCGCCACCGGCCGGTTGTCCATCATCGCCCGCTCGCGCGCCGCGTCGGCCCGGGCGGCGAAGCGCAGCGCCTCTCCCCGAAGCGCCCCCCGAGGGTCCGGCATCCCCACGATCACGGCCGCCGAGAGCATGCCGATGATCACCAGGACGACGAGCAGCTCGACCAGGGTGAAGCCATCTTCATTCCTCCCCTGCATTTGCAGGGGAGGGGGGTGTAGGCGGGTCGGCATGCCGGGGGCATGCCGAGAGCCGGAACCGGCTGCAAAGCAGCCGTCGGGCGAAGGATGGTGGAGGGGCCTGCTGAGTCTGAAGAACCCCTCCACCGCACTTCGTGCGGTCCCCCTCCCCGCGAAATCGCGGGGAGGAATTAGGGCGATCCCCTTCATCCTTCTTCAGGAATCCCAATTGCCGATGTCCGCATCCTGGCCTTCGCCCCCTTCGCGGCCGTCGGCCCCGTAGCTGTAGATGTCGAACTGGCGGCCGTCGCGGCCCGGCGCGGCGTAGCGATAGTCATTGCCCCAGGGGTCCTTGGGCAAACGCTTCACATAGCGTTCCGCCACGACGGCCTGCAGCCCTTCCGACCCGCTCGGGTAGCGCAGCTTGTTGAGGCGGTACATCTCCACCCCCTGCTCCAGAACCCCCACGTCCGCCTTGGCCTTGGTGATCGCCGCCTTGTCGGTCGCCGGCAGCACGTTGATGATGACGACGGTGGCGAGCAGCCCGATGATGACGATCACCACCATCAATTCGACGAGTGTGAACCCGGCCTCGGCTTCACCCTCGTCGCCCCGGCGGAGGCTGGGGCCCCAGTGGGACTTGCCTCGGCGCATTCTTGTCCTGGGGCCCCAGCCTACGCTGGGGCGACGGGTTTTCCACGAACTTCTGTTCATCCCATTCCTCCGGCAAGTGTGTCGAGCTGCAGGATCGGCAGCAGGATCGAAAGCACGATCACCGCCACCACCGCGCCCATCAGGACGATGATCGCCGGCTCGAGCAAAGCCAAAGCGGTCGTGGTGAAAGTGTCGAACTCGCGCTCGAGATAGTCGGCCGCGCGCTCGAGCATCAGGTCGAGTCGCCCGCTCGCCTCGCCGCTGGCGGCGAGATAGACGAGCAAAGGCGGGAAGATCGCGGAGCGCTTCAGCGCGCCCGACAGGCTGCCGCCGGTGCGCACCGCTTCGGCGATCTGGGCGGTGGCGGCGCGCAGCGCGCGGTTG
>JASLBD010000234.1 GCA_030146745.1 Allosphingosinicella sp.
AGCGACGTCTGGGTGCGGCTGCCGGCCGTGAAGAGCCGTCCCGGCGGCGCCTATTTCCGGCTGGAGGCGGGGAGCGAGGGTACCCGGCTGGTCGGAGTCTCGAGCCCGGCGGTGCGCTGGATCGAGCTGCACGAGACGAGCATGTCGGGCACGACGGCGAAGATGAAGCGGCGCAAGGATGTCGAGTTCCCCAGCAGCGGCGAGCTCGTCTTCGAGCCGGGCGGCCGCCACGCCATGCTGTTCGCGATCAGCCCGAAGGTGAAGCCGGGCGACCGCATCCCGCTCACCTTCTCGTTCAACGTCGCTCCCCCGATCACGGTGGAGGCGCGGGTGCTGGCGGCGGGCGACGAGGCGCCGCACGAGGAGCATTGAGTGGCGCATCGCTCGGCCGTCATCCCGGCGGAGGCCGGGATCCATGAACACCGTCACTGGAAAACCAAGACCAGCGGTGTTCATGGATTCCGGCCTTCGCCGGAATGACGGGTTGGGGTGACGATGAGAACCGATCGCGCTAGCTTCCAGACCTCAACAAGGGGGGAGGCGGGCATGGCCGGGTTCAGGGAATTCATCGCCAAGGGCAACGTGCTCGACCTGGCGGTGGCGGTGATCATCGGCGCGGCGTTCGCGACCATCGTCGCCTCGCTGACCGACGACATCATCATGCCGTTCATCGGCTGGCTGTTCGGCGGCCTGGATTTCTCGAGCTATTTCGTGCGCCTGGGGCCGATCCCCGCGGGCTATGCCGGCGATCCCAACAATTATGCCGCGCTCAAGGCGGCGGGCGTGCCGATGATCGGCTACGGCCAGTTCGCCACCGCCGTCGTCGCCTTCCTCATCCTCGCCTTCGTCATCTACCAGCTGGTGCGGATGGCGACCCGGGCGAAGCTGGCACCCGCCGAGGCGCCGGCCGTGCCGAGCGAGGAGCTTCTGGTCCTGCGCGAGATTCGCGATTCGCTCGAGGCACGGTCCTGAATCGTTGAAAAGTCGCGCTTTTTCCGGTAGCTGACCGCGAGATCTTGGTGGGGGACATGATGAAGTTTCGTGGGTTTGGCCGGGCGCTCGCCGCGGCGGCGACTTTGCTGGCCCTGTGCGGCCCGGCCTGGGCCATCGACCCCTTGCCTCCGGAGGCCAAGGCGACTCCGGACCCGGCGATCCGGACCGGCACCCTGCCCAACGGCCTGCGCTACGCCATCATGCGCAACGGCTCGCCCGCGGGGGCGGTCTCGATCCGCCTCGCCATCCGCGCCGGCAGCTATGACGAGGAGGATAACGAGGGCGGCTTCGCCCATTTCGTCGAGCATATGGCGTTCCGCTCCACCCGCCAGGCGCCCGAAGGCTCGCTCGACACCCGTTTCGCCGGCCTCGGAATCGCCTTCGGCCGCGACGAGAATGCGGTGACGAGCCTGGAGTCGACCATCTATCAGATGGACCTGCCGACCGCGGATCCGGCGGCGGTTTCGAAGGTGCTCGAATGGCTCCGCGGCGCCGCCGACGGAATCCTGTTCGCGCCCGCCGCCGTCGAGCTGGAGAAAGGCGTCGTGGTCGCGGAGATCCGCGCCCGGTCGAACCCGGAGACGATCGTCGGGCGCGAAGCCGCCCGGTTCCAGGCGAAGGAGCTGCGCTCGTTCGCCCGCGACATCGGCGGGACGGAGGAGTCGGTGCGGGCGGCGACCCCGGCCGCGCTCCAGGCCTTTTACGACCGTTGGTACCGGCCGGACAACGCCGTGCTGGTCATCGCCGGCGACTCCGATCCGGAGGCCCTGCTGAAGGCCGCGGAAGCCGCCTTCGGAAGCTGGACCGGACGGGGCGCGCCGGGGACCCGCGCGAAGCCTGCCTCTTTGCCCGAGCGCGGCCTCGACGCCTTCACGAGGAGCGGCCCTTCGCTGCCGCTGACCGGGAGCGCCTGCCGCATCGCGCCGCTCGACGGGCCGCGCGATTCCAGCCTCGAGCGTATGCGCCGGGACGCCTTGTCCCAGATCTGGGTGGCGATCCTCACCGACCGCGCCAGCCAGGCCACCACGAGGACGGGCTCCTCGCTTCTCGGAACGGCGCCGGTGGTCGACCGGAGCATGCCCGATGCCAAAGTCGCCTGCCTGATCGCGGTGCCCAACCAGGGCAAGTGGCGCGAGGGGCTGGCCGAAGCCCAGGCGGAGCTTCGCCGCTTCGCCGAGACCGGACCGACCCCGCTGGAAGTCGAGAGCGCCGCCGAGCAGCTTCGGTCGCGGCTGCGCGCCGCCGTCTATCAGAGCGCCACCCGATCCACCCGCGCCCTGGCCCAGGGGATCGCCGAGGCCGAGCTGGCCGGCACCCCCTATGTCCATCCCAGGGAGGCTATGCGAGTCTACGACCTGCTGGTCGCCGGCCTGACCCCGGCGGACGTCAAGCGCGCCTTCGAGGCGGACTGGAGCGGCAACGGGCCGCTTCTGGTCCTGACCGGGCCCGAGGAGGTCAGCCCGGCGGAGCTTGCCGCGGCGTGGCGGGCCAACGAGACGGCGGCGCCGCTCGCGACCTTCGCCGATCGCGAAGCCTCGAAATGGGCCTATGCGAAGTTCGGCAAGCGCGGCAAGGTCGAAACCCGGCAGGAGGGGGCCGATTTCACCCGCCTCACCTTCGGCAACGGCGTCGCCCTCAACTTCAAGCGGACCGATTTCCAGTCCGGCGGAGTCGAGATCAGGGTCCGGTTCGGGCATGGCGAGCGGGCCCTCAGCGTCGCCGACCGCGCGCCGATGATGCTCGCCGCCGGCCTGTTTCCGGAAGGCGGGCTGGGCAAGATGGACTATGCCCAGATCGGCTCGGCGCTTGCCAATTCGACCTGGGCCTTCACCCTGGAGCCGCGGCCGACGGCGTTCTTCCTGAACAGCAGCACGCTCACCGACAATGTCGGGCCCGAGATGCGGCTCCTCGCCGCCTACATGACCGATCCGGGCTTCCGTCCGCTGATCGACGAGAAGCTGCCGACCGCCCTCGACCACAGCTACCGCATGTTCAGCACCGACCCGTCCTTCGTGGCGGGTCTGGCGCTCGAGCGGGCGCTCTTTCCCGGCCGGGAATCGTTCCCGCCGCGCGAGCGGCTGGCCCCCTATCGCGCCGCCGATTTCGAGCGGATGCTGAAGCCGATCCTGACCCGGTCGCCCGTCGAGGTGACGATCGTCGGCGACATTTCGGAAGAAGCCGCCACCCGCGCCGTGGCGACGACTTTCGGCGCCCTTCCGCGCCGTCCCGCCTTGCCGCCGCCGCCGGCGGGCCCGGGGCCGTTCCGCCACTTTCCCGAACGCCTGCCGCCGCCGGTGACGGACACCCATGGGGGACCCGCGGACAAGGCCGCCGCAATTCTCGCCTGGCCGCTCTACGTCGCCACCCCGGAGCGGCGGCGGGAGGAATATTCGCTGCTGCTGCTTCGCTCGATCCTGGAGACTCGCCTGCTTCGCCAGGTCCGGGTGGTGATGGGCAAGGTCTACGCCCCGAGCGTCGCGATGAGCTCGCCCGACGATGCCGACCAGGGGATGATCAGCGTCGTCCTGGAGGCGAGCCCGCCGGACATAAAGCCGCTGATCGAGGCGGCGCTGGCGGTCGCGGACGAGCTCGCCGGGGGGAAGATCAGCCGGGAAGAGGTCGACGCCGCCCGCACGCCCCTGCTGGCCTCGGCCGACCAGGCCCAGCGCGAGAATGGCGCATGGGCGACGGCGCTCGCCTATGGCGGCTCCGATCCGGCCGTGCTGCGCGAGCTCACCGGCCTTCGCTCCGACCTGGAGGCGCTGACCGTCGAGGACGTCCGCCGGGCGGCGGCCACTTGGCTGACGCCGACGCCGATGCGCGCCCGCGCCATGCCCGCCGCGCGCTGAGGCCGCGAAGCGGAGTGCGGGGGTAGCCGCGCAGCCCTGTTCCAGTTACCCCTCCACCATGAGCAGGTGGACAGCGCCCCGCACTGTCCGGCCCTGTCCGGGGGACAGGGCGACCTGCTCATTTTCGCCTGGTCCCCTTCCCCATCGCTTCGCGACGGGGAGGCAAGCATAGGAGAGTTTGATGGAACAGCCGCTCGACACGTTCCGCTCCTCGACCTGGGGCTGGCTTCGCGGCACGCTCGCCGGCTGGGGGACGATCGCCCTCGTGCCGGTCGGAATCCTGCTCACCGCCGTCGCGCCGCCCGAAATCGGCCGCTGGCCGATGGTCCTGACCCTCGTCGCCCTGCTGATCGTCATCTGGAAATGGTTCGAGAACATGGCCGCGCGCTACGACATCTGCACCGACCGGCTGATCGTTCGCGAGGGCATCTTCATCAAGAGCCTGGACGAGGTCGAGCTCTACCGGGTGAAGGACGTCCGGCTCGACTTCAGCCTGATCAACCAGATGGCGGGCATCGGCACCATCACCGTCCATTCCAGCGACGAGACCACCCGCGGCGCCCCCCTCGTCCTGCGCCACGTCGAGCGCGCCGCCCGGCGCCGCGAGGAGCTGCGCCGGCTGGTCGAGGCCGCCCGCCAGAAGCGCCGGGTCCGCGAGATCGACATGATGCACGAGGATTTTTGAGGACGGCTTTCACCGCTTTTCAACGGAGCTCAGCTAGGAGTGGCCGATGGCCGCCACACCTAAGATCAGCAATCCTCCCGCCCAGCTTCACGCGCATTGGTGCACCGATCTGCCTTACAGAGCGCTCGTCCATGTAGGCGACAGTCCTCATGGAACGCCGCTTTACCTGGTCGCCGGGAGCGAGGCGCCAGCGCAGAAGGCCGTTGGAGCGCTGAAAGCAGCTCTCAAAAAGCATGGGGGTCGGTGCTTCTACTGCCCTGAAGATGCAGCTTGTGTGACCGCTCACCTCGAAGTTGACCACGTTGAACCGAAAGCCAGAGGCCGGAACGACTTGCTCTACAACCTCGTCATCGCGTGCAAGGACTGCAATGGCGCAAAAGGCGCTTTGCCGGTGGAGGCCTTCAAGCCAAATGCGGGACGCGCCTGGCTCCTCGCAGCACAAACAATGATTCGGGCGCGCCTTCAGCTCCTGGACGAAGGGGAGTAATTCCTCCCCGCGATTTCGCGGGGAGGGGGACCAGGCGAAGCCTGGTGGAGGGGTTCTTCCGACGGCTAGGCCCCTCCACCGCGCTTTCGCGCGGTCCCCCTCCCCCGGAAATCCGGGGGAGGAATTAAGATCAACCCTTCCGCGCCACCCCGACCATCGCCGGCCTGAGCAGCCGGTCCTTGAACATGTAGCCGGCCTGCATCTCCTGGACGATGGTGCCAGTTCCGACCTCGTCTAGCCGATTCTTATCTCGAAGCCCTGGAACGACACATTGCTCGGGCGCTAGGCTCGAAACGCGTGAAGCGGTAGCGAATGGATCCCCTCTCCCGTCCTTACGGGAGAGGAGGGGCCCGCCGCGAAGCGGTGGGAGGTGAGGGTCTGTACGCCGGACTCAGCAAGACCCTCACCTCCCAAGCCTTC
>JASLBD010000254.1 GCA_030146745.1 Allosphingosinicella sp.
GCCGTGTCGAGGAGGAGGACGTCATAGCCCTGGAGGCGCGCGGCCTGGAGGGCGCGGCGGGCGATGTCGACCGGCTGCTGGCCGGAGACGATCGGAAGCGTGGCCACCTCGGCCTTCTCGCCGAGCACCCGGAGCTGCTCCTGGGCGGCCGGCCGCGCGACGTCGAGCGAGGCCATCATCACCTTCTTGCCGGCCTTCTCGCGGAGGCGGCGGGCGATCTTGGCGGTGCTGGTGGTCTTGCCCGAGCCCTGGAGGCCGACCATCATCACCACGGCCGGCGGAGTGACGTCGACGTTGAGCTCCGAGGCTTCGGCGCCGAGCATCTCGACAAGGGCGTCGTGGACGATCTTGACGACCTGCTGGCCGGGCGTGACCGAGCGGAGCACCTGCTGGCCTACCGCCTGCTCGGTCGCCTTGTCGACGAACTCGCGCACCACGGGCAGCGCGACGTCGGCTTCGAGCAGGGCGATCCGGACCTCGCGCATCGCGCTCCGGACGTCGGCCTCGTTCAGCGCTCCGCGGCCGCGCAGCCGGTCGAAGACGGCGCCTAGGCGGTCGCTCAGACTGTCGAACATGCTCTTCCTTCCGGCACTCGGCCGTTCAAACGCGAAAAACGCCGGCGGGCGAAACCTCGCCGGCCAGCGCGCGCCCCTTCGAGGCGCCGTACTATCCCAAAGGGATGTGGAGGCGCATAGCCGCGACGGGAAGATATGGCAAGGGTGGGGCGTCGCCCTCTTGCGCCAGCACCGTGGCCCCTTTCCCGGAAGATGGCTAGGGACGCGGGTCTTCGGGAGCTTCCGGCTCGTCCGGTCCGGCGGGCTCTGCCGGCGGAACCGGCGGATCGGGCTCCTGCGGATCCTCCGGTTCCGCGGCCTCGGCGCTGCCCTGCACGAGGTTGGCTGCGACCGCGACCAGCTCGACCCCGTAATAATTCACCAGCTGATAGACCAGGAGCACGACCTTGCTTTCCAGCGACAGGCTGGGGGGCAGCGGCGGAGGGTCGAACGCCTTCTGGTCGGGATCGTGAGGCGCCGTTTCGAACAAGGTGGCGCAGATCGTGGGCAGCGAGTCGAGGACGATCTCGGGCTCGGGTGCGCCGAGCTGGAGCAACAGGCTCTCGTCAACCCTGGAGAAGGTCCCGAGCGTGTCCACCGCCGCCTTCAGCGTCTTCTCGCCCACGATGTCGAGCAGCGCCAGCCCCAGCGACAGCATCTTCGAGCGATCGTCCATCTCCGTGGACTGCGACAGATTGGTAACCTGCCGATTGAGATCGTCCGTCTCCTCCTGCGTGAGATTCTGCATGAGGTCCGTACAGAGCGTGGGAAGCGAGTTCTTGACCCTCTCGAACTTGAGATGGCCGACGATCCGCTTGAGCAGCTTGGAGCGGGGCGCCGCCCGCTCCCGGTCATAGGTCCGATCGAGGGCCCTCAGCAGGGTGAGTAGGATGAGATTCGGGCCGACCGGCACGTCCTGCCCGCCAAGTCGGACATTGAACAGCGCCGAGCGGAAGAAGGCCATCGCCGCGACGCCCGCCGTGAAGGTACGCAGCGGCTCCTCGATATCGGCTTCGAGCAGGACAAGGAGGTAATAAGCCAGGGCCGAGGCGCCGCCGTTGATCAGCACGTAGAATACGCCCGGAACGCTCAGCAGCGGAGCGAACGGTTCGTCACGATAGCGGGCGATCAGCTCGGTGGCGCCGACCAGCAGCCCGATCTCGACCGCGAAGATGAAGTTCGCGACCAGCCAAGGCTCGCCCCAGTTCGGCGGCGGGACCTGGGCCATAACGTCATAAGCGACGAGGACGATCTGGCAGGCCAGGATGGCGCTTACCACCGCCGCGCTGACAAGCAGCTTGTTGTCCGTGCCCCTGCTGGTGGCGTTGAAGACCAGCGCGGCTCCCACCCCCAGGATTCCGATGGCGATAATGATGCCCCACATCAGCGCACCGCCCCCCTTAAGTCATCGTGCGTAGCCGGTTTTCGAATGCCCCCGTGCCGGCCGCACCGTCAAATCAGAATTTGGCGAGGCTGGTGTAGCGGAGCGCCCGCTCGCCGCCCCGCGACAGCTTCAGTTTCTCGCCTTCGATGTCGATCAGGCCCAGCCTCGACAATTTGCGGACCGCCGGCTGAACCTTGGTCTCCTCGATTCCCAAGTACTTGGCGAGGGTCTCGATGTCGCTCACCTCCGGCAGGTCCACCGCCGCGAGGATGTCGACGTCCTCCGGCGGCTGCTCGTCGGGGCCGGATCTGGCCGACTGAGCGGCCGCGTTGGCAGCATTGGCACCCTGAAGAAAATTCGAGCTCGCGCGGGACATGGCAAACGCACTTCCTATCCTGTGTCCCCTTTCCATAGCATCCGGTGCCGGTCGTAACAATGAAGCTTCATGCCGAACGGATCAGGCGCCGCGGCAGACCGCTCTCGTCGCGTCGCTTGCCGCAATCCCGCACAGGACCTGCAAAAGCGACGGAAGCCGGAACGATCGGAGCCCCGCGGCGAAAGTCGGGCTATCATGGAAGAGTCGAGAGCCGTGGCCGAGGAGCCCAGGCCGGT
The DNA here is from genome assembly GCA_030146745.1 of Allosphingosinicella sp. The sequence continues at coordinate 2,551 of JASLBD010000254.1, forward strand.
CGAGTATCGCCTCGGCCGCGAGCGCCGCTGGAACCGGCGGCGCAAGTCGGTCATGACGTCGGAATGAAAAGCCTGCTTCCCCTGGTTTCGCTGCCGCTTCCCAGCGCCGTGCCCGCCGCGACCGCGCAACGGCCGGCTGCGGTCAACCGGCCGGCGGACAAGGCGCCGATCGTCGATCGCGGTCCCGCCCGGCTGCGCTACGAGGGGGTCGGGGAGTTCAGGCCCCGATGAGCGATCCTGCGATCATTCTCGTCGACGCCGACGCCTGCCCGGTGAAGGAGGAGATCTACAGGGTCGCCTTCCGCCACGGCGCTGCGGTAAAGATCGTCAGCAACGCCCATCTCAGGGTGCCGGCCCACCCCCTGATCGAGCGGATCGTGGTCGGCGCCGGCTTCGACGCCGCCGACGACTGGATCGCCGAGCGCGCAGGGCCCCGCACCGTGGTCGTCACCGGCGACATATTGCTCGCCGACCGCTGCCTGAAGGCGGGCGCCGCGGTGATCGGATCCAACGGCAAGCCCTTCACTCCGGCCTCGATCGGAGCGGCGGTGGCGACGCGGGCGATCATGGCCGACCTTCGCGCCGGGATGGACGGCCCCTGCGGCGGCCCGGCCCCCTTCGCCAAAGCGGACCGGTCACGCTTCCTGTCCGCCCTGGACGAGGCGCTGGTCCGGCTGAAGCGGGGCTGAGCTCAACGGCCCCCGAGGCCGTAGCCCTGCCTGACGATGACCGGCTCGATACAGTCGCCGACCCGGTTGAGGACGGCCAGGGTGAGGTCGCCCGGCGGCAGCTCGCCGAGGCGCCTCGGCTTTGCGGCGTCGGGCGAGCGGACCGGGCGGACCTTCATGTCGTCGCGGCAGATGCGCGAGGAAATGGCATCGCCGGACAGTCGGTGCGGGGCCGGCGTCGCGGCGGGAGTCGAGTCGGCCGGCAGGGCCGACGAGGCCGCCGGAAGGGCCGAGGCGAGCGCGAGCAAAGCAATGCGCATGACGTCTCCTTTCGAGCCGCTATGATAGCCGCGTTCGAGGCGAATTGGGAGAGGGTGATGGAGGTGAGGACGGCGAGCTGCCGCTGCGGCGCGCTCAAGGCGACGGTTCGGGGCGAGCCGGAGCGGATCTCGGTCTGCCACTGCCTCGCCTGCAAGGCGCGCACGGGAAGCGTCTTCTCCTGGAACTCGACCTGGCTCGACGAGCAGGTCGAAACCGAAGGCGAATCGCGAAGCTGGACCCGGATCACCGAGGAAGGCGGCCGCTGGTGCACCGACCATTTCTGCCCCGATTGCGGCTCCACCGCCTGGTACAGGATCGAGGCCCGCCCGGGAAGGGTGACCATCCCGGCCGGCAATTTCGGCGATCCCGGCTTCGGCGAGCCCGCTTTTTCCTGGTATGCCGAACGCCGCTGCCCCTGGGTCAGGGTCGAGACGGAGGGGCCGCTCGAAGAGGGCTGAGGTCGCACCGGGATCAACCTGGATAGACGTCTGTTTCCTCGCGCTAATTTGCCGAAAACGGGACGAGCCGGTGCGCAGGGCCGACCGGCTCCGATTCCGCAGGAACAGCGCTGCTCGAGCAGTCGTTCCCCCGGCATTCCCCAGCGCAACAGGAGATTGATCATGCGCAGCGCATTTGCCTTCGGCGGTCTTCTTGCCGCTTCATCATTAGCTTTCGCCAGCCCCGCCCTCTCGCAGACGGCAGGCGGCTGGGTCGCCAATCCCGGGACGACCGTGAGCGGCGGAGTGGTCACGCTCGACGCTCGCGGCCAGGCCGCCGGCACTTCCTATGAGAACCAGAATCTCGACGTCGCCGTCCAGAACGGCGACACGATCCAATTCGATTACATGGGTCCGTGCGGCGGCGGAGCTCCGCGCGTCTTCATCCAGGGCGGCGCTTTCAACACCTTCGATCCCGATCCCAACGGCACCGCCTGCGGCACCGACGCCGACGGCGACGGCTGGTTCACCGTGACCCAGACCGTCTCCGGGATCACCGACGGCACCGCGGGCCATACCGGCATCGTCAACGACCAGATCGCCAATCCCAGCGTCATCCAGGTCCGCAACCTGGTGATCGGCGGAGTGGCGGTGAACCTGTCCAACGGGCCGGCGGCGCCGACCAATGCCGACCAGTGCAAGAACGGCGGCTGGCAGGCCGGCGGCTTCAAGAACCAGGGCGAGTGCGTCAGCAGCTTCAAGAGCAACCGGCCGAGCAACCGCTAAGCCTTCGCTCACCTGCGACCAGGGGCCGTCCGCTCGCTCGGGCGGCCCCTTCGTTGCGGGGGCGGAGTGGACTTGGACCCCTGCCCTCCCTAGATGCACGGCGCAATGAAGCGGCGGTTCCGGAAGATGCATGGGCTGGGCAACGACTTCGTCATCTTCGACGGGCGCGAGGCGCCGGTGGAGATGACGGAGGCGCGGGTGCGCGCCCTGGCCGACCGCCGGACCGGCATCGGCTGCGACCAGCTGATCGTGCTCGAGCCGAGCGACGCCGCCCAGGTCAGGATGCGGATCTGGAATTCGGACGGCGGCGAGGTCGAATCGTGCGGCAATGCCGCGCGCTGCGTCGCCCTCCTGCTCGGCGGCGCCGGCTGGATCGAGACGGCGGGCGGGCTGCTCGCGGCCTCCGCCGGCGGCTCGGGAGCGACGGTCGACATGGGCGAGCCCCGCTTCGGATGGGGCGAGATCCCGCTCGCTTACCCGATGGACACGGCGGCGATGCCGGTCGGCTGGGAAGATCTGCGCGAGCCTTTCGCCGTCAACGTCGGCAACCCCCACATCGTCTTCTTCGTCGCGGATTCGAACGCGGTGGACCTGGAGCGGCTCGGTCCCCTGATCGAGAACGATCCCCTCTTCCCGGAGCGGATCAACGTCAACATCGCCTCGGTCGAGGACGGCGCCCTTCGCCTGCGCGTCTGGGAGCGCGGCGCCGGGCTGACCCGGGCCTGCGGCACCGGCGCCTGCGCGACGGCCGTCGCGGCCGTCAGCCGGGGGCTGGCCGGGAGCCCCGTCGAAGTCCGGCTGCCCGGCGGGGCGCTCAATGTTGCCTGGGAACCGGGAAGCACGATCGCGATGAGCGGGCCCGCCGCTTTGGCCTTCGAAGGCGAGGTGACGTTGTGAGCGGGCCGGAAGTGATCACCCTGGGCTGCCGGCTCAACGCCGCCGAGAGCGAGGCGATGCGGCTTCTGGCGGGGGGCGAGGAGGATCTCGTCATCGTCAACAGCTGCGCCGTGACCAACGAGGCGGTCCGACAGACCCGGCAGGCGATCCGGAGGGCGAAAAGGGCGCGGCCGGAGGCTCGGGTGGTGGTGACCGGCTGCGCGGCGCAGGTCGAGCCGGAGACGTTCGCGGCGATGCCCGAGGTCGACCGGGTGGTGGGCAATGCCGAGAAGCTCGAATTCTCGTCGTTCCAGCGAAGGCTGGAACCCCAGGGGGCGAAGAGCTGGGCGGCCAATCCCGCCGGGGCCCCGGCCTTCGCCGGGGCGACGGTGAATGTCTCCGACATATTCGCCGTGCGCGAGACCGCCCCTCACCTCCTCGCCGGATTCGCCGAACGGAGCCGGGCGTTCGTGGAGGTGCAGAACGGCTGCGACCATCGCTGCACCTTCTGCATCATCCCTTACGGGCGCGGGAACAGCCGGAGCGTTCCGGCGGGGCTGGTCGTCGAGCGGGTGAAGGCGCTCGCCGGGGAGGGCTTCCGCGAGATCGTCCTGACCGGGGTCGACGTCACCAGCTACGGACCCGACCTGCCCGGCGCTCCCAGCCTCGGCCTCCTCGTCGAGCGGATCCTTCGCCACGTGCCGGACCTGCCCCGGCTCCGCCTCTCGTCGCTGGACTGCATCGAGATCGACCCGCGGCTGGAAGAGATCGTCGCGGGCGAGCCGCGCTTCATGCCTCACCTCCATATGAGCTTCCAGGCCGGCGACGACATGGTGCTGAAGCGGATGAAGCGGCGCCACAGCCGCGCCGAGGCGGTGGCGACGGTGGAGCGGCTGAAGTCGAGGCGGCCGGGCCTGGCGATCGGCGCCGACCTCATCGCCGGCTTTCCCACCGAGACCGACGAGATGCACGGGAACAGCCTCCGCCTCGTCGAGGAATGCGACATCGTCATGGGGCATATCTTTCCCTTCTCCCCGAAGAAGGGCACGCCCGCCGCGCGGATGCCGCTGGTGGCGGCTCCGGTAGTGAAGGAAAGGGCCCGGCGGCTGAGGGAGGCCTGTGCGCGGCGCAGGGCCGCGTGGCTGGAAGGGCTGGTGGGGACGAAGCAGCGGGTGCTGATGGAGAAGGACGGCCGCGGCCATGCCGAGAATTTCGCGCCTGTCCGCTTGGCCCCTCCCCTCCAGGGGGAGGGCTTTAGCGGCGAAGTGGCCGACGTGATCATCACCCGGGTCGAAGGCGACACCCTGGTCGGAGTCGCGGCATGAGCGAGGCGACGTGGCTCGACCGGCTGCAGTCCGGATTCAAGAAAACCTCGGAGCGCCTCGGCGACAACCTCACCGGCCTGTTCACCAAGGCCGCGCTCGACGAGGCGACTCTGGACGAGATCGAGGAAGCGTTGATCGCGTCCGACCTCGGCCCGGCGACCGCGGCGAAGATCCGGTCGCGCCTCGCCGGCGAGCGGTTCGAGCGGGGTCTTTCCGAATATGCGGTGCGCGAGATCATGGCCGAGGAGGTTGAGAAGATCCTGGCGCCGGTGGCGGTGCCGCTTCAGATCGACGCTTTCCCTCGGCCCCAGGTGATCCTGGTCGTGGGAGTCAACGGCTCAGGCAAGACGACGACCATCGCCAAGCTCGGCCATCTCCTGCTCGAGCAGGATTACGGAGTCCTGTTCGCCGCGGGCGACACCTTCCGGGCCGCGGCGATCGAGCAGCTGAAGATCTGGGCGGAGCGGATCGGGGTTCCGGTCATTTCCGGACCCGAAGGCGGCGACAGCTCGGCGATCGTCTTCGACGGGGTCAAGAAGGGGACGGCCGAGGGCATCGACACTCTGATCGTCGACACGGCCGGGCGGCTCCAGAACAAGAAGGTCCTGATGGAGGAGCTCGCCAAGATCCGGCGGGTGCTCGGCCGGCTCAATCCGGAAGCGCCGCACAACGTCGTGCTGGTGCTCGACGCGACGACCGGGCAGAACGCCCTGAGCCAGATCGAGGTGTTCAGGGAAGTCGCCGGAGTCACCGGCCTCGTCATGACCAAGCTCGACGGGACCGCCCGCGGCGGCGTATTGGTCGCGGCGGCGGAGCGCTTCGGGCTTCCGATCCATGCGATCGGGATCGGCGAGGGCTTGGGCGACCTGCGGCCGTTCGACGCTCGCGAGACGGCGCGGGCGATCGCCGGACTGGGAAGAGAGTGAGCGTGGCGGCGGAATCGGAAAAAAAGGAACCTTCGGTCGGCGCCCGGCTGATGATCGACCTCGGGCCCCTGCTCGTCTTCTTCCTGGTGAACTTCTTCGCGCCGGTTCCGGACATACTGAAGATCTTCTACGCGACCGGCGCCTTCATGGCGGCGATGATCGTCGCGATGATGATCTCCTACCTGCGCTACCGTCACATCTCCCCTCTGCTCTGGTTCTCGGGGATCATGGTGGTGATCCTGGGCGGGGTCACGATCTGGCTTCACAACGACACCTTCATCAAGATGAAGCCGACCGTCTATTACGTGCTGATCGCAAGCCTTCTCGCCTTCGGC
>JASLBD010000309.1 GCA_030146745.1 Allosphingosinicella sp.
CCCGCCTCGGAGTCGGCCTCCAGGGCCTCGCCCAGGGCGAGGTCGCCTACCAGAACGCCGTCGCTTATGCGAAGGACCGGCGCCAGGGCCGGGCCCTCGTCCCCGACCAGCGCGATCCCGAGGCCAGGGCCGATCCGATCATCGTCCATCCCGACGTCCGCCGGATGCTGATGGAGATGAAGGCGTTCAACGAGGCGGCCCGGGCGCTCGTCCTGTGGGGCGCGCTCCAGGTCGACATCTCCCGCCGCGCCCAGACCGAGGAGGAGCGCGAGGCGGCTTCCGACCTGCTCGGCCTGCTCACCCCGGTCATCAAGGGCTATATGACCGACCAGGGCTTCAAGGTCGCGGTCGACGCCCAGCAGATCCACGGCGGCCACGGCTATATCCGCGAATGGGGCATGGAGCAGTTCGTCCGCGACGCCCGAATCGCCCAGATCTACGAAGGCACCAACGGCATCCAGGCGCTCGACCTCGTCGGCCGCAAGCTCGGCGCCAATGGCGGCCGCGCCATCCAGGCCTTTTTGAAGCTCCTCGCCGACGAGATCGCCGAGGCCAAATCCTCCCCTGCATTTGCAGGGGAGGGGGACCAGCCGAAGGCTGGTGGAGGGGCCTCGGCGCCCGCCGAGGTCGCCGCAGCGCTCGAGAAGGGCGTCGCCGACCTCCAGACCGCGACGATGTGGCTGATGCAGAACGGAATGGCCAACCCCAACCACGCCGGCGCCGCGGCCTATCCCTACATGACTCTGACCGGAATCGTCTGCCTCGGCCTGATGTGGCTGCGCATGACGAAGGCGAGCGCCGCGGCCCTTGCGAACGGCGCGCAGGACAAGGCCTTCCACGGGGCCAAGCTGGTCACCGCCCGCTTCTTCGCCCAGCGCGCGATGCCGGAGACGGGCTCGCTGCGGCGGCAGATCGAAGCGGGCTCGGACACACTGATGGCGCTCCCGGCGGAGGCTTTCTGAAGCAAGTTCGGCGCGGAGGCGGCTCAACGATCTCAAACACTTAACATTCGGTGCCTGGCACCAATTATTCAAACACTTGGCGCGTACGTTTTCAGACACTTAACATTCGGTGCCTGGCACCAATTATCCCCTGCCGCCGCCCGTCCCAGGCGTCACCCTGAACGCGTTTCAGGGTCCGGGTCAGGCACCGCGATCTTCATCGGACTGGATGCTGAAGCAAGTTCAGCATGACGGCGGCTCAACGATCTCAGACACTTAACATTCGGTGCCTGGCACCGATAACCCCACCGATAACGCTGACGGCGCTTTCCGGCGAAGGCCTTTCAGGAAGGTTTGCCGGATCGGCGGAACCGGATCGCCCGCGTCCGGTTGGCGGTGCTGCAGACATCGAGGAGCCCGCGACGTGACCGAAGACCCCAAGCCGCCCTTCCCGGACCAGCCGCAGCCGATGCCGGGCCTGACGCAGCGGATGGAGCCGGTTCCGGACCATGGCGAGGAGAGCTATCGCGGCTCCGGGCGGCTCGAGGGAAAGAAGGCGGTCGTAACCGGCGGCGACAGCGGCATCGGCCGGGCCGTCGCCATCGCGTTCGCGCGCGAGGGGGCGGACCTGCTCATTTCCTATCTCGAGCAGGAGGAGGAAGACGCCCAGGCGGTTCGGGCTCTGGTCGAGCAAGCGGGGCGCAGCTGCATCCTGTTCCCGGGGGACATATCGAGCGCCGGCCATTGCCGGGCGCTGGTGGCCCGGGCGGCGGAGGAATTCGGGCGGATCGACATCCTCGTCAACAACGCGGCGCACCAGGACACCTTCTCCGCCATCGAGGAGATAGACGAGAAGGAGTGGGACCATACCTTCGCGGTCAACATCCACGCCATGTTCTACCTGACCAAGGCGGCGGTGCCCCACATGAAGCCGGGCGCGTCGATCATCAACACGACGTCCGTCCAGGCCGACGATCCGAGCCAGGAGCTGCTCGCTTACGCCACCACCAAGGGGGCGATCCAGAACTTCACCGGCGGCCTCGCGCAGATGCTGGCGGAGCGCGGAATCCGCGCCAATTGCGTGGCACCGGGACCCATCTGGACTCCGCTCATCCCGGCGACCATGCCGAGCGAGAAGGTGCGGAGCTTCGGCGAGCAGGTGCCGATGAAGCGGCCGGGGCAGCCGCGCGAGCTTGCCCCCGTCTACGTCATGCTGGCGAGCGACGAGGCCAGCTACATCTCCGGAGCGACGGTCGCGGTGACCGGCGGCAAGCCCATCCTCTGATCGACTCCGCGGCCGTCCCGAGCCTTCGGCCGTCAGCCTGAACCTGGCTCAGGGTCCAGGGTCGAGCCCGCGAGCTTCATCGAGCTGGATGCTGAAACAAGTTCGGCATGACGGCGCGCCAACAATTTCAACCACTTAATGCTCGGTGCCTGGCACCGAATTCGTTCAGCGCAGCGCCCTGAGCCGCGCCTGCCTCTCCTCCCGGGTCATCGCCAGAGCCCAGGTCCAGGCGGCCTCGTAGGCGCGCCCGATCCGCCGTTCGATGCTCACCATCCGGTCCGCGAACTCCCGGCCGTAAAGGTCGGTCCAGACGTCGTAGAGGAAGAGGTAGAGGAGGCGATGGTCGTCGAGGCCGGAGCCGCGGGGCATGGCGAAGGCGAGGCGGTGGCCGATCTCATGGGCGAGGGTCGCCTTCTTGTAGGCGGGGGAGTAGCTGGCGCGAAGGCGGATGGTTCGGCCGTCGAAGCTCGCCATCGGGCGGCCCTCGGAGACGATGACGTCCACCCGCTCCGCCGGGAAGGCGAAGCCCGTGGCGGCTTCCATCGCCTCGACGATCCGGTGTCCCTCGACTTGCCACAGCCGGCGATATTCGCCGGCTGCCTCGGAATATTCCGGCGATACCGGCGTGAACGAGAGCGGCGGCGCGGCGGCGCAGAGGAAGGTGGCCAAGGCGGGAACGAGGAATGCGCGACGGTTCATGGCGCCTGGATAACCCGTCCCGAATACCTTGCCTATAGCAAGAGTTCATGATATGTTCCAACCTGCGCCAGTGCAACCGGCTCTTTGAAGCGTCGAGAAACGAAGCCTCGGAAACTCGCGGCTCGGCCACGCCTGCAGGGGATTGCGACGCGTTCCCGGAGGGCCCGGGCGCGGCCCCGGGAGCGAAAGGTCACAGTGAAATTTTTTCAGGCCTGTCGTGAACTTCGCCCCGCGCCGCCGCCGGTCCCCCCCGGCCCATCACCACGCCCTCGAAATGGGCGATCGGGCCGGGCCGGCTGATCCAATAGCCCTGGACCTGGTCGCAGCCTTCGGCGCGAAGCGCCTCGAGCTGCTCGGCGGTCTCCACCCCTTCGGCCACCACCGGCATCCCGAGCCCCTGGCCGAGGCCGATCACCGAGCGGATGATCGCCCGCGCCTGAGGGTTGCCGATCATGTCGGCGATGAAGCTCTGGTCGATCTTGACCTTGTCGAACGGGAACATCCGGAAATAGCTCAAGGACGAGTAACCGGTTCCGAAATCGTCCATCGCGATCTGCACGCCCAGCGCCTTCAGCCGCTCGAGGATGGCGATCGCCCTTTCCGCGTCCTTGATGAGCAGCCCCTCGGTGATTTCGAGCTCGAGCCGGGCGGGGTCGAGGCCGGTCTCGGCGAGGATCGCCTCGACCTCGGCGGCGAGGTCGCCTTGGGCGAACTGGACGGGCGACAGATTGACCGAAAGCCTGAGCGCCGGAGTCCAGCGCGCCGCCTCGGTGCAGGCTTCGCGGAGCACCCATTGGCCGAGCTTGAGGATGAAGCCGCTCTCCTCGGCGAGCGGGATGAAAGTGGCCGGGCCGATCGCTCCGAGCTCCGCGTGCTCCCAGCGCAGCAGCGCCTCGAAGCCGAGGATCGAGCCGCTCTCCAGATCGGCGAGCGGCTGATAATGGACGCAGAGCTCGCCGCGGCCGATCGCCTGCCTGAGGTCGGCGTCGAGCTGGCGGCGCCGGCGCACCGCCTCGTCCATCGCCGCCTCGTAGAAGCGGGCGGTGCCGCGGCCGTCGCCCTTGGCCCGGTAGAGCGCCATGTCGGCATTCCTGACCAGGCTCTCCGGGTCGGCGGCGTCGGCGGGGAAGAGGGCGACCCCGACGCTGGCGGTGATCCGGACCGTGTCCTGGCCGAGCGCGAACGGCTCGGAGAGCGTCTCGACGATCCGCTGGGCGAGGAGGCCGGCATGGGCGGGCTGCTCGCCGCCCGACTGGACGACCGCGAACTCGTCGCCGCCGAGACGCGCGACCAGCTCGTGGCCGCGCACCGCCGCTCGAAGCCGCTGCGCCGCCGCGATCAGGAGGGCGTCGCCGGCCGGGTGGCCGTACAGGTCGTTGATCGCCTTGAAGCCGTCGAGATCGACGCACAGCATCGCGAGCGTGTCGGCGCTCTCGTCCGCTTTGGCGACGGTTCGGGCGAGATGGTCGGCGAAGACGGAACGGTTGGGGAGGCCGGTCAGGGAGTCGTGGAAGGCGAGATGGGCGATCCGCTCGGCCGCCTCCTTGCGCTCGGAAATGTCGCGCACGGCGAGGATTCGCAGATCGGCGCCGCGCCAGGCGAGCGGGCGGAGAAGCAGCTCGACCTGGCGGGTCTCGCCGTCGGCGCGGAGCAGCCGGCATTCGACCGGCGGTGCGTCCGGCGCCATGGAGAGGACGCCGAGATTGACCTCGATGAGCAGGTCGGAAAGCCGCTCGGGCGCGTCGCCGAGGCTCTCGAAGCCGGCGAGGGCGAGGAAGCTCTTGTTGGCGTCGACGATCCGCTCGCCGTCGATCACCACCAGCCCTTCGACCGCGGCGTCGGCGAAGGTGCGCAGCCTGCCGGCTTCCTCGATCGCGTTGCGGGCGAGCTTGCGGTCGAACAGGACCATCATGAAGCCGATGGCGAGGATGACCGAGGCCATCGCCACCACGGCGAGGGTGAGGACGGTCGAATCCATCGCCGCAGTCGGCACCGCGAGGCGCGAATCCGGATGGATGGAGGCCGCCGCCATGGCGGTGAAGTGAAGGCCGCAAATGGCGAGGGCGAACAGCAGGGCCGGCCGCCACGGAAGCATCTGTGGCTTGCGCCGGTGCTCGGCCAGGGCGGCGGTGCTGAGAGCGATCCCGATGAGCAGCGAAGCGGCGACCATCGTCTCGTCCCAGGCGAAGCGCCCGGGCAGCTTCACCGCCGCCATTCCGACATAATGCATGGTGCCGATTCCGGCCCCGATCGCCGTCCCGGCGACGAGGGTGGCGAGGCGGCCGCCGCGCAGGGCGGCGGTCCAGCCGGCGCCGGTGATCGTGACCGCCGCGGCGATCGAGAGCAGGGTCAGGGCGAGGTCGTAGCCGATCGGTAGATTGGGCCGGTAGGCGAGCATGGCGAGGAAATGGGTCGCCCAGATTCCGGTCCCGGCGACGAAGCCGGCCAGCGCCGTCCACGCCCAGGGCCGCCGCTTCGCCCGCCGCGCCTGCTCGAAGATCGAGAAAGCGGTGAAGGCGGCCAGCAGGCAGATGGTGCCGGCGACGAGCACCAGCCGGAAATCATGTTCGCCCGTGATACAGGCATAGACCCGAAGCATGTGTTCACCCGCCCGTGGAGGCGGGCCTTATGCGGCCGGGAGGGTGAAGAAGGCGTAAAGCATTGGGGGAGGGGGGCGAGCTGAAGCGGCCGGCAGACAAAATTCCTCCCCGAGAAATCTCGGGGAGGAATTATCCCCTAATGCCGCTCGCGCACCGCCGCGAAGGTCACCTCGGGCCAGTCCTGCTGGAAGCGGCTCAGCTCCCAATCGTTGCGGATGAGCAGGACCGTTTCTCCGTCGGCATCCTCAGCCAGGCTCGGGCGATGGGCATCGGCGAGGCGCTTCATCTGCGCCGGATCGGCGGAGACCCAGCGGGCGATCTCCCAGGGGCTCGGCTCGAAGCCGAGCTTGAGGGAATATTCCGCCTCCATCCGGGTCGCCAGAACGTCGAGCTGGAGCGCTCCGACGACTCCGACGATCCAGCCCGTCCCGATCGCCGGCTTGAAGATCCGGACCACCCCTTCCTCGGCGAGATCCTGGAGCCCGCGCCGCATCTGCTTCGACTTCATCGGATCGTCGAGGCGGACCCGGCGCAAGATCTCCGGCGCGAAGTCGGGCAGGCCGGTGAAGGCGATGTCGCCATTTTCCGAGAGCGTGTCGCCCACCCGCAAGGTGCCGTGATTGGGGATTCCGACGATGTCGCCGGGGCGGGCGAGCTCCGCCAGCTCGCGGTCGCGGGCGAAGAAGGTGATCGGGTTCTGGATCGAGATCGACTTGCCGAGCCTCGGGTTGGCGAGCTTCATCCCGCGCTTCAGGCTCCCCGAGCAGATGCGAAGGAAGGCGATCCGGTCGCGGTGATTGGGGTCCATGTTCGCCTGGACCTTGAAGACGAAGCCGGAGCAAAGCGGGGCGTCGGGGGAGACGGGCCCGGAGCGGGCGGGCTGGGCGCCCGGCGGCGGAGCGAAGGCGGCGAGGCCGTCGAGCAGGTCCCCGGTGCCGAACTCGCGAAGCGCTGAGCCGAAGTAGACGGGCGTGAGGTCGCCGGCCAGGAAGGCGTCCAGGTCCCATTCCGGATAGGCGGCCATCGCCAGGCCCGCTTCCTCGCGAAGTCGGTCGGCGGCGTGGGCCGGAAGCGCGGAGTCGAGCGCCGGATCGTCGAGCCCGGTGAGCTCGACGCTCGCGGCCGGCGCGATTCCGTCGCTCCGGTCGGCGAGCAGCAGGCGGGGGTCGGCGAGGTCGTAGAGGCCGTGGAACAGGCCGCCCATTCCAGCCGGCCAGTTGCGCGGGCAGACGTCGAGCTGGAGGGTCTCGGCGATCTCGTCGAGAAGCGCGAACGGGCTCAGCCCCTCGCGGTCGACCTTGTTGACGAAGGTGACGATCGGGATATTGCGAAGCCGGCAGACCTCGAACAGCTTGCGGGTCTGCGCCTCGATCCCCTTGGCGGCGTCGATCACCATGATCGCGCTGTCGACCGCGGTCAGGGTGCGGTAGGTGTCTTCCGAGAAATCCTGGTGGCCCGGCGTGTCGAGCAGGTTGAACAGAATTCCGGATCGCTCGAAGGTCATCACCGACGAGGTCACCGAAATGCCGCGCTGCTGCTCGATCGCCATCCAGTCGGACCGGGCGCGGCGGCGGTCGCCTCGGGCCCGGACCTCGCCCGCCTCGTGGATCGCGCCCGCGGCGTAGAGGAGCTTCTCCGTCAGGGTCGTCTTCCCGGCGTCGGGGTGCGAGATGATCGCGAAGGTGCGCCGCTCGAGGGCCGCTTGGCTCATTTCAAACTCCGGGGTCGCTCGGCCGCAGAAGGCGGCGCCGGCGTCGGGATGGGGAAGTGGCGCAGATAGGCGCTCGCGAAGCTTTTGGGTAGGCTTGCCCGAATTCCTCCCCTGCATTCGCAGGGGAGGGGGACCAGGCGAAGCCTGGTGGAGGGGCCTTGCTGACTCCAAAGAACCCCTCCACCGCGCTTCGCGCGTTGCCCCTCAGATCGCCGTCTCGAGCTGGGTGAAGCGCACCGGCAGCACCTCGCGGACCGTCAGACTCCCGTCGGCCGCCTTGGTCGCGACGCTGAGCTGCTGGACCTCCTTGCCGCCGAGCGGGATCACCATCCGGCCGCCCGGCGCGAGCTGATCGGCCAGGGCCTGAGGCGGGGCGGAGGCGGCGGCGGTGACGAGGATCCGGTCGAATGGGGCATGCCCGGGCCAGCCGCGCGAGCCGTCGCCGACCCTGATCTCGACGTCATGGCCTTCCGAGGCGAGGCGAAGCCGGGCGCCTTCGGCGAATTCCTCGACGATCTCCACGCTCCAGACGAAGGCGCCGAGCGCGGCCATCACCGCGGCCTGCCAGCCGAGCCCGGTGCCGATCTCGAGCACGCGCTGGCCGGGCGAAAGGTCGAGCAGGTCGAGCATCAGGGCGCCGATGAAGGGCTGGGAGATGGTCTTGTCGAAGCCGATCGGAAGCGGCGTGTCCTGATAGGCGGCGACGGCGAGCTGGTGCGGGACGAACAGATGGCGGGGCACGCGCATCAGGGCGGCTCGGAGCCGCGGGTCGACCTCGTCCTTGCCGAGCTCCTCGCTCGCCAGGTCGAAATGGAGATCGACGATCTCGACCATGTGGCGTCTCAACAGCGCCAGATGCTGCTCGCCCATCGGCTTCATGCGCGCGGCGCCTCCTTGCTCCAGACAAGGCAGAATGCGCCGCGCCGCGCAAGGGTCCGGTCGTTTGACCCTCTCCCGCTTTTCGCGGGAGAGGGGCGAGGCGGTTCACCCCAGGCTGCGGCCCGAGCCGAGGCTGAAGATCAGCTGCAGCCCCGCTCCGACCAGGGCCGCGATGACGAGCAGCCTCGGGTAATGGGGCTCCTCCTTCTCGAGCACCGCCGAGGCCGAAGCCGTTCCGGTGTCGGCGGTGGGACGCCGCAGCCGGACAATGTCGCGGCTCCACGAGGCGAAGGGCGGTCGGACCGCCGGCAGATTGGCCTCCCGATGGAGGACGGGCAGGACCCCGGCGAAGCTCGGCTCGACCGAATGCTGGTGCCGGCCGCTCCGCCAGACGACGCGGTGGCCGCTCGGCACTGCCTGCCAAGCGGCGCCGCTTCGGATCATGTCGCGCTCGCAGCGCCG
>JASLBD010000091.1 GCA_030146745.1 Allosphingosinicella sp.
TCTCGAGCGTCTCCAGGCACGCCACGGCGCGATGCCGGGACACCATGGTGAACTGGGTATCGAGGTGGAGGTAGCGCGGGTCGATCCGGGTGTAGAGCGCCCGCCAGCCGCGCCGCTCGAAGATCCGCCCGAGCGCCCGGGCGCCTGTCTCGTCGGTACGCTCCCCCGAAATGCCGATCATGACCAGGCCCGGCCGGAGCAGGCAGACGTCGCCGCCCTCGACCCTTCCTTCGCCGACGTCGCCCAGCGATTCGATGCCGAGACGATGAAGGGCGGCGGCCAGGTGCGCCGGCTCGCCGCGCCGGTGCGGTTCCGACGGGCGCAGCTCGACCAGTCCCCAGGGCGTCATGAACACGCTGTCGCGGGTGAAGGCGAGATCGGCCAGTCCCGGCTTCGGCGGGACGAGATGACACCTTACCCCCGCCGCCTGGAGCCGCGAGACCAGGGCGCGATGCTGGGCGCCGGCGCTGGCGGCGCAGGACGAAAGGCCCTTGGCCAGGCTGTCGCGGGTGACCGCGTTGCACGGCACCATGGCGAGATGCGTGGGCGGGCTCAGCAGGATGTCGGTCAGGCGTCCCGTCTCCGAATCGGCTCCCCAGCGAGCGGGATCGGGTCGCTTGAGGTTCGGTTCGGCAGAGAGGCTCTTCCCGCGGGCGGAGCTTTGCAACATCACCAGAGCTCGGCCCGATAGCGCTCGAAGCAGCGGGCGCCGCAATGGAGCCGGATCAGTGCGCCCTCGGCGATCGCGGCCGCCCGGCGCGGATCCTCTTCGACGAGCGGCCTCAGCGCCTCGCGGTTCCAGGCCTCGCTATGCTTGACGTCGAGCACCGCATGGAGATCGAAATAGCGCCGCTCCGCCGGGCTGAAGCCGAGGCGGCGCAGCCCCGCGGCGGTGGCCGCGGACCGGTCCGGAGCGGTCAGCTCGATGACTCCGAGCGCACCCACCGAATGCCAGGCGTAGCGGCGCGTCGTCGCCATCCCGGTCATCGCATTGGCGAGGGCGAGGCTTTCCCAGACGGTATCGTCGATGGCGGCCTCGAGCTCGAGGGTCTCGATCAGAACGTCCAGCATCGGCCCGTGCATGCCCTTGGGATTGCCGCGGCCCATCTCGTCCCAATAGTTGCGCGCGAATTCGAGCTTCGCCCGCGCCGGCATCCGGACCTGCGTATAGGCGAGCAGATCCTCGAAACCGGCTTCGCCCGCCGCCTCCTGACCGAGGAACCAGCGCATCTGGTCGCGATCGGCCTGCTCGGCGAGCCAGGGAAAGAGCGGGTCGTTCTGGCCGGGGCCATGATCGCGCAAGGCTTCGAACCAGGCGATGAAGCCGTCGGCATCGGCCGGCACGGCGGCCGCCTCGGCCGCCACCTGAGCTCGCAGCGAATCCAGGAACTCGCCCTCCAGGCGGCGCATGCGGGCATCGCGTTCTTCGGCGCCCGGCCAGACCTCGTCGGGAAAGCCGGGGGCGAGCCGGGCGCGGTTCCATCGAGCCAGCCCGCGCTGGAAATCGTCGGTGCGGAAATGAAACGCGCGGCCGGAACCGGCGTCGGCGAGAGGGGAGGTTGCCAAGACTGTGCCTTTGGTTTGGGAGGGTTTCAACAAACAACCGTTCCGCCCGTCCAATGTTCCCCTTAATCCAGGTTAGGCAATGGGTTGGGCGGGAACGCCCGGGTGGCGGACGCGTCGCCGCCGGGCCAGATGCATGCAGAGGCTGCCGAGATCGCAGGTCTCGGTCACCCCCAGGAACCGCATCAGTCGTCGAGATCCTTGAACTCGGGGACCTGCTTGCTCAGCCGTCCCTGCACCGCGGCCGTCAGGTCGGCGCTGACCAGCGCCCCGGCGTTCCACAGGGCGACGTGGCGGAGCCCCTCCTCGACGGTTCGGCCGCGGCTGTAGTTGAGGCTCATCTTGGCTCCGGCGACGGCGAGCGGCGACTTGGCGGCGATGGTCCGGGCGAGCTCCAGCCCGGCGGCCACCACCGACTCGCGGTCCGGCAGGATCCGGTTGACCAGCCCCAGCCGAGCCGCCTCCTCCGCCTCCATTCGCCGGCCGGTATAAGCGAGCTCGCGGACCAGGCCTTCCGGGATGAGATGGGTGAGCCGCTGGAGCGTGCCGAGGTCGGCGGTGATGGCGACGTCGACCTCGGCCACCTGGAAGAAGGCGCCGGCCGCGGCCAGGCGGATGTCGCAGGCGGTGGCGAGATCGACCCCGGCGCCGATGCAGCCGCCGTGGATCGCGGCGATCACCGGCGGCCGCGCCTCCTCGGCGGCGGTGAAGGAGTCCTGGAGCCATTTGATGTGGCGCAGCCGCGCTTCGGCCGCCCGGCCGGGATCGTCGGTGGGCGGGAACTGGCTCGCGGCATATTGGAGATCGAGTCCTGCGGTGAAGTGGCGGCCCCGGCCGGAGAGCAGGATGGCGCGCACCGTCGGGTCGGCGCCGAGCGTCCGGAAGCTCTCGCCGATCGCCTCGAACATCGCCTTGTCCATGGCGTTGAACTTGCCTTCGCGGGCGAGCTCGACATGGGCGACCCCGCCGTCGCGGCTGA
>JASLBD010000152.1 GCA_030146745.1 Allosphingosinicella sp.
GTAGCGGACATAGATGAGCAGTAGCAGGCAGGCCGCCAGGCCCAGCGCAAGGCCCAATATGTTGATGAAGGCATAGGTCTTGCTGCGGGCCAGAGCCCGCAGGCCCACCGTCAGATAATTGCGCCACATATCTTTTCCCCAGGGTTGGATTTCATTCGTAGCGAAGGGCGTGAATCGGATTGGTTCGGGCCACCCGGATGGCGTGGCCGGCGATGGTGCCCAGGGCGATGGCCAGAGCGAGGCCGCCGGCGAGGACGAACGGGCCCGGTCCGAGCGCTATCCGGCTGTCGAAGCCGTTAAGCCAGTCGCGCATCACCCACCAGGCCGCCGGCCAGGCGATGAGGTTGGCGACGATCACCGGCTTTGAGAATTGCCAGGCGAGCAGCCGGACGATGTCGCGCGAGCGGGCGCCGAGCACTTTGCGGATCCCGATCTCCTTGGTCCTCCGCTCGGCGGTGAAGGCGGCGAGCCCGAACAGGCCGAGGCAGCCGATCACCACCGCCAGCAGGGCGAAGGCTCCGAACAGCTGGCCGCGAGCCTCGTCGCGCTCGTACAGGCGGGCGACCCGGTCGTCGGCGAGCTCGGCCCGGTAGGGCAGATCGGGGAGCAGCCTTTTCCAGACCCGCTCGACATCGGCCATCACCTGCTTGGGATCCTTGCCTTCGTAGCGGATCACCATCGTGTTGAAGCCGTTGCGCGCCATCAGGAACATGATCGGCTGGAGCGGATCGCGGACCGAGCGGAAGCGCGCATCCTTGAAGACCCCGACGATGGTCGCGTCGACGAGCCCGAATTCGTCCAGCGTGAGGCCGGCGCTGATCGTCTTGCCGATCGCCTGCTGCGGATCGCGAAAGCCGAGCCGCTGGGCCGCGGCCTCGCTGACCAGGATGTTGGCCCCGCGCCGGGCGAAGGCCTGCTCCGCCGCTTTGTCGACCGGGAAGGGAGTCGTCGAATCGTCCCTTGCGATCGTCTCGGAGAAGTTGCGGCCGGCGAGCATCTTCATCCCCATGGTCGGGATGAAATTATGATCGATGATGTAGGTGCCGAGGTCGATCGCCTTGGGGCTGCCGGGCAGATAGACCGAGCCCACCGAATTGTTGCCGGGCGAGACCCCGATCCCGGTCAGCGAAGCGCTCCCGATCCCGTCGAGCTTGGCGATCTCGTTCCGAAGCGTCTCCCCGACCGGCTGCGCCTGCCGCGCCCCCAGCCCCTGGAGCTGGAGCAGGCCGTGCCGGTTATAGCCCGCATCCGCCGTCCGGGCGTAGACGGTCTGGGCGTAGATGATTGCGGTGCAGATGATGAGCCCGATCGAGACCGCGAACTGGGCGACGACGAGGACGTTGCGAAGGCTCCCCGAGCCCTGCGCCTCGGCCGAGGACTTGTTGGCCTTGAGCACCCGGGCCGGCTGGAAGCGCGACAGGTAGAAAGCCGGGTAGAGGCCGCCGGCGGCGCCGACGACCAGCACCAGGACGACGATCGGAAGGAGCACTCCGCCCGACCCCCAGTAGACGAGGCCGATATCGGCGTCGAGGAAGCGGTTGAAGAGCGGCAGGAGCAGCTCGACCATGGCCAAAGCGAGAAGCATCGCCAGCATTGTCACGAGCATCGATTCGCCGAGGAACTGGGTGATCAGCTGCCTGCGGCTCGCGCCCAGCACCTTGCGAAGCGCCACTTCCCTCGCCCGCTGCGAGGCCCGGGCGGTGGCGAGGTTGGTGAAGTTCACCACCGCCATGCCGAGGATCAGGAGGGCGACGATGGCGAAGGTGACGATGGTGCGCCGGTCGTTGCCGGGAGTCATCGACGCCTGCTGGGCCTCGCCGAGATGCACGTCGCGGACGTTGGTCAGCTTCCAGTCCTGGTCGTCGCCGGGATTGGTTTTCTCGCGCCCGCCGGTATCGTCGGGAATGTTGCGCTTCTCCCAGGCGGGGAGCTGCCGGTTGATGTCCTCGGCTTTGGCGCCCTCGCGAAGCTTGACGTACCACCAGCCTCCCTGGTTGCCCCAGCTGGTGAGGAAGGAGGGCTGCTCCGCGAAGAAGGTTTCCGGGTGGAAGCGGGCGATGACCCCGAGCTCGAGATGGCTGTTCTTGGGGAGGTCCTTCATCACCCCGGTGACGATATAGTCGGCGCTCTTGCCCTGGACGATCAGGGTCAGGGTCTTGCCGAGCGCGTCCTGGCCCGGGAAGCGCTTGCTCGCCTCGGTCTCCGTCAGGACCAGCGAATTGGGATTGGTGAGGGCGGTGGCGCGGTCCCCGCGGACGAACGGGACCTGGAGGATGTCGAACAGATTGCCGTCGACGAAGTTGAAATCGTCGGCGAGGCTGGGCTGGCCGTTCTGCATGATGACGGCGCCGCTGGAGGCGACGTAGACCGCCTTCTCGATCTGCGGGAAATCCTTCACCAGCGCCTTGCCCGAGACGTAGCTCGTCATCTGCAGGGACATCTCCTCCCCGCCATTGTCGGTCGCCTTGTAGAAATCCTGGAACTGATAGGCGCGCTCGGCCTCGGGCATCCACGCGTCGTAGCTCGCCTCGTAGCGCACGTAGAGCAGGATCATCAGGCAGGCGGCCATGCCGATGGCGAGTCCGAAGATGTTGATGAAGGCGTAGGTCTTGTTCTTCGCCAGTGCCCGCAGTCCGACGGTCATATAATTGCGCCACATGGTTCGGGTCCTATTCGTAACGGAGGGCGTGGATGGGATTTGAGCGGGCCACCCTGAAGGCATGGCCGCTGATCGTGGCGACCGCGATGGTGAGGGCGAGCAGTCCCGCGACCACGAAGGGCGTGGGCCCGAGATCGATGCGCAGGTCGAAACCGTTCAGCCAGTCGCGCATCGCCCACCACGCCACCGGCCAGGCGACGAGGTTGGCCAGAAGTATCGGCCGGGTGAACTGCCAGACCAGGAGCCTGACGATGTCCCGCGTGCGGGCACCGAGCACCTTCCTTATCCCTATCTCCTTGGTGCGCCGTTCCGCCGTGAATGCGGCCAGGCCGAACAGGCCCATGCAGGCGATGAACACCGCGAAGAGCGAGAAGCCGGCGAAGATCTGTCCCCGCGCCGTCTCCGCCGTGTAGAGCTCGGCCACGATTTCGTCGGCGAACTCGGCCTGGAACGGCACATCGGGCACATGCCTCTTCCAGATCGCCTCGACTTTGTTGCGCACCGACTGCGGGTCGGAGGAATCATATCTGACCTCGAGCAGTGGGAGGCTCGCCCGGGTGTAGCGGTAGAAGCTCGGCTGGACGGGGTCGCGGACCGAGCGGAAGCGGGTGTCGGCCACGACCCCCACGATGGTCGCCGCGACCGGGCCATATTCGGCCGGCACGATGGAAAGCATGAGCTGCTGGCCGATTGCGGCCTGGGGGCTGCCGAATCCGAGCCGGCTGGCGGCGGAGCCGTTGATTACGACATTGACCCCCCGCCGCGCGAAAGCGCGCACCTCCTCGGCGGGCGCATCGCCGCCGATCGTCCCGACGTCCTTCGCCTGGGTGTCGGAGAAGGTGCGGCCGGCCAGCGTCTTGATGCCCATCGTGTCGAAGAAGTCGTCACCCACGCGGTTCGTGAACAGACGGAATGGCTTCGGATTGCCGGGGCGGTAGACGAAAGTGTCGCCGTTGCCGCCCGCGTCCACGCCGATGTTGGTTCGGGCGACGGAGGTGACTCCCTCGACCTTTGCGATTTCGCGGGCGAGTAGCTCCGCCTGGGGATCGACTTCGGGGCGGGAGAGGCCCGCGACCTGGAGGAGGCCGTCCCGATGATAGCCGGGATCGACGGTCCGGGCGTAAAGCGTCTGGGAATAGATGACGGCCGTGCAGATGATCAGGCCGATCGAGATCGCGAACTGGGCCACGACGAGCGAGGCGCGCAGGTGCCCCGATCCGCGCGTCTCGGCCGATTTATTGGCCTTGAGCACCGACGCCGGCTGGAAGCGCGACAGGAAGAAGGCGGGGTACAGCCCGCCCGCCCCCGCGACGACGGCCACGAGCAGCAGGATCGGCAGCAACATGCCGTCGGCGCCGAAATAGTCGAGCCGGAGATCGGCCTGGAGGTAGGAGGACAGGAACGGAAGCGCCAGCTCCAGGAGGCCGAGCCCGAGGAGCATCGCCAGCGCCGTCACCAGCAGCGACTCGCCGAGGAACTGGACGACCAGCTGCCGCCGATTGGCTCCGAGGACCTTCCGAAGCGCGACTTCGCGGGCCCGGTGCGAAGCGCGGGCAGTGGCGAGGTTGACGAAGTTGATGCAGGCCAGAGCGAGGATGAGCAACGCGACGACGGTGAAGGTGGCGATCGTCGTCCGGTCGTTCCCCGGCGTCATCGAGCCGTCCTGCGCCTCGCCGAGATGGACGTCGCGGATGTTGACCAGATCCCAATCGTCCGTGGACCCGAGGTTGATCGTCTGGCCGCCACTGCTCTGGTCGGGAATGTTCCTTTTCTCCCACTGCGGAATCGCCGCCTGGATGGCCTTCGGATCGGCGCCCGGCCTCAATCGCATGTAGATGTTTCCGGCGATGAACCCCCAGGCCGTCTGGAACGCCTCCGAATCCTCGCCGAAGTAGGTGCCCGGCTCGAAGCGGGCGAGCATCGACATCGCCATGTGGGAGTTCCTGGGCAGGTCCTCGATTACGCCGGTGATCCGGTAGTCCGCCGGAGTCCCGTCGCGAACGAAGGTGAGCGTGCGGCCGAGCACGTTGTCGCTCCCGAACCGCCTGATCGCCTCGCTGCGGGTAAGCACGAGCGAGTCCGGCCGCGCGAGCGCCGTTCGCCGGTCTCCGCGCACCATCGGCAGCTCGACGATGTTGAGGAAATCTCCGTCGGTGAACAGGACATCCTCGCCGACCGTCGACTGCCCGTCCTGCATGATCATCGGGCTGCCGGGCATGAGATAGGCCAGCCTCTCGACCTCCGGGAAATCCTTCTTGAGCATGGTGCCGGCGACAAAGGCCGATCCCTGGAACCGGAAGACGTTGCCGGATTCGGTATCGATGCTGCTCTGCTGCAGCACGTACGTGTCGTCGGCCTTCGGCAGCCAGGCGTCGTAGCTCGTCTCGTAGCGGACGTAGAGCAGGATCATCAGGCAGGCGGCGAGGCCGAGCGCGAGCCCGAATATGTTGATGAAGGCGTAGGTCTTGCTCTTCGTCAGGACCCGCAGGCCGACCGTTACGTAGTTGCGCCACATGGTTCGGGTCCTATTCGTAACGCAGGGCGTGGATGGGATTGAGCCGGGCGACCCGGAGCGCATGGCCGCCTACGGTGGCGACGGCGATCGCGAGCGCGAGCAGACCGGCGACGAGGAACGGCCCCGGAGTGAGCGCGATGCGCGCGTCGAACGTGTTCAGCCAGTCCCGCATAGCCCACCAGGCGACCGGCCAGGCGACGAGATTGGCGACGATGACGGGTTTGGAGAATTGCCAGGCGAGCAGGCGCACGATGTCGCGCACTTTGGCACCAAGCACCTTGCGGATTCCGATTTCCTTGGTGCGCCGCTCGGTGGCGAAGGTGGCGAGGCTGTAGAGGCCGAGGCAGGCGATCAGGACGGCGAGACCGGCGAAAGCGGCGAACAAGACGCCCCGCGCCCGCTCGGCCGCATAGAGCTCCGCGACGACATCCTCGGCGAACCGTCCCTCGAAGGGGATCTCCGGCTCGAACTTGCGCCAGACCCGGGCGAGGCCGTCCATCACGTCGCGGGGCCGCGCCTCGGCGTAGCGGACCAGCACCTGGTTCGTGCGCCGGGGATCGTAGCGGTAGAGCAGCGGCTCGATCGCGTCGCGGGCGGTGCGGATCCTCGTGTCGCCGACCACGCCGACGATGGTCGACGGGGTGAGATCGTCGCTGCCGTCCAGCCCCACCTTGACGGTCTTGCCGACCGCCGCCTGCGGCGAAGCGAAGCCCATCAGCTTCGCAGCCTCCTTGTTGACGACGATGTTGAGCCCGCGCCCGGCCGGCCGGGCGGGCGCGTCCCCGTCCGCCCGGATCACCTTGTCCTCGGCGAAGCTGTCGCCGAGAAAGCGCCCGGCGAGCAGCCGAATGTCCATCGTCCGGAAGAAGTCGGGATCGACCGGGTAGAAGCCCATCGACAGGCCTTCCGCCGCGCCCGGCGCCCGGACCGCCTGGATGCTCTTGTTGGTCGCGGCGATTCCGAGATTGGTGCGCCCCGCCCCGACGACCCCGGGAATGGCCAGGATGTCGCGTCGCGCGGCCTCGTAGCGGGCGTCGTCGCCGGCGAACCGCCACGCGGAATCGATCTGGATGAGGCCGTCGCGGCGATAACCCGGATCCACCTCCTGCGCGTAGCGGGTCTGCCAGTAGATGACGGAGGTGCAGACGATGAGGCCGATGGCGATGGCGAACTGGAGCACGACCAGAGACGCCCTCAGCCGGCCGCTGCCGGGCGCTTCGGCCGAGGCCTTGTTCGCGCGCAGCACCTCGGCCGGCTGGAAGCGGCTGAGGTAGAAAGCGGGGTAGAGGCCGCCGAGCAGGCCGGTAAGGAGGAAGAGCCCGAGCGCGGGCAGCAGCAGGCCGCCGTCTCCGAGATAACGCACCTTGAGCTCCGCGCCGATCCAGCCGCCGCTCCAGGCGCTTCCGACTTCGACCAGCGCCAGCGCCAGGACCATGGCAATTCCCGCGGTCAGCAGCGATTCGCCGAGCAGCTGGGCGATCAACTGTCCCCGCCGCGCCCCGAGCACCTTGCGAAGCGCGATCTCACGGGCGCGCTGGGTCGCCCGCGCCGTCGAAAGGTTGATGAAGTTCATCACCGCCATGCCGAGGATGAGCAGGGCCACGATCCCGAAGGTGGCGAGCGTGCGCGGGTCGCCTTGCGGGGTGAGTGCGCCCTGCACCGCGTCGCCGAGATGGACGTCGGCGAGCGGAACCAGCTTGAGATCGAGGATATCGGCCTGGCTGGACGGCCGTCCGTCGATCATCTGCGGAGCGATCGTCTTCTTCTCCCAGGCCGGGAACGCGGCGTTGATCGCCGCCGCGTCGGCGCGGGCACGAAGCTTGACGTAATGCTTCTGGTTCATGTTGCCCCAGCCCTTGTCGCTGGCCGGCATCGCGTCGAAATCCGCTGGGTTGTGGCGGTAGATGAGGGCGATCTTCAGGCTGGAGTTGCTCGGCAGGTCCCGGATCACGCCCGTGACCGGATAATCCTCGCGGCCCGTGCCGGCGCCCAGCGTGATCGTCCGCCCCACCGCCCTGGCGGTGCCGAGCAGCCTGATCGCCTGGCTCTCGGTCAGGACGACCGAGCGCATGTCCGCCAGGGCCCGCGCCGCCGAGCCGTCGACGAACTCCAGCCTGAAGATGTCGAAGAAGCTCGGATCGACCGCCGCGGCGTCGAGGAACATCGGCCGGCCGTCCTGCATCAGCACGGTCTGCCCGGTCCTGAAGACCGTGATCGCCTCGATCTGGGGGAAGCCCGCGGCTAGGGTCTCGCGAAGCGGATAGGGGCTGTTCTGCGACTTGCTGACGGGCTGTCCCCGCTCGTGCCAGGTCGACTGCACCTGGTGGATCCGCTCATGGTCTGGAAGCCAGCTGTCGTAGCTCGATTCGTAGCGGACGTAGAGCAGGATCGTCAGGCAGGCGGCGAGGCCGAGCGCGAGGCCGCAAATGTTGACGAGCGCGTAGGCGCGGTTCCGCGTCAGGGTCCTCATCGCCACGGTCAGATAGTTGCGCAGCATCGGGCCTGCCTATTCGTAGCGGAGGGCGTGGATCGGGTTGGACCGGGCCACCCGGAAGGCGTGACCGGCGATCGTCCCGATGGCGATGGCGAGGGCGAGCAGGGCGGCGAGCAGGAAGGGTGTCGGCCCGAGCGGGATGCGGGCGTCGAAGCCGTTCAGCCAGTCGCGCATCACCCACCAGGCGATCGGCCAGGCGATGAGGTTGGCGACGATTACCGGCTTTGAGAATTGCCACACCAGAAGCCGGACGATGTCGCGCGAGCGGGCGCCGAGCACCTTCCTGATCCCGATCTCCTTGGTCCGCCGCTCGGCGGTGAAGGCGGCGAGGCCGAACAGGCCGAGGCAGCCGACGACTACAGACAGCAAGGCGAAGCCGGCGAAGGTCTTGGCCCGCGCATCCTCCGCCTCGTAGAGCTCGGCGACCACGTCCTCGCTGAAATCGGCCTCGAACGGCACTTCGGTGGTGATTCCCCGCCACGCGGCTTGAAGCTTGTCGCGCATCGCCCTCGGATCGCCCTTGTAGCGGACGACCAGCCAGCCATGGCCGGCGTCGGCATTGACGAACATGATGTCGTCGAGCGGCTGCCGGACGGAGCGGAACCGCGAGTCCGCGACCACTCCGACGACGGTGACGGGGACCAGACCATATTCGTTCTGCACCAATGCCGCCTTGAGCTGCTTGCCGACGGCCTCCTTCGGATCGGCGAAGCCGAGCCGCCGGGCGCCGGATTCGTTGACGACGATATTGCCGCCGCGCGCCGCGAGCGCCCGCTGGTTCTCGGGCGAGGGCGGGAATTGCAGGGTCATGTCGTCCATCGGCCGGCTCTCGTCGAACCAGCGGCCGGCCACCAGCTTGAGGCCCATCGCCTTCATGAAGCCCGGGTCGACCGTATATTGGCCGATCAGCACCGGCCTGGGATTGCCAGGCACCATGATGTTGGTGTTGTTCTGGCCGTCCGTCGCCACCGCGATCGTGCTTCGCCCGACCGCCTCCACCCCCTCGACCCGCTTCATCCGCTCGGCGATCGCCCGGCCGGAGTTGAGCAGCTGGTAGCGGTTGAGGCCGTCGATCTGGACGAGTCGCTCGCGGTCGAAGCCCGGATCCGCGTTTCGCGCATAGCTGGTCTGCAGATAGACCACGGCGGTGCAGATGATGAGCCCGATCGAAACCGCGAACTGGCCGACGACGAGCGCCGCGCGCAGCCGTCCGGTCCCGTCCCCTTCGGACGCCGATTTGTTGGCCTTGAGGACGGTCGCCGGCTGGAAGCGCGACAGGAAGAAAGCGGGATAGAGGCCGCCCAGCCCACCGACGATCAGTACCAAAGCGGCCATCGGCAAAGCGATTCCGCCCTCGCCCAGATAGTTGAGCCGGATGTCCGCATCGAGGAAGGCGGAGAAGCTGGGCAGCAGCAGCTCGACCAGAGCCAAGGCGATCAGCATCGCAAGAGCCGCGACCAGGATCGATTCGCCAATGAACTGGACGATGAGCTGCCGGCGGTTGGCGCCGAGCACCTTCCGAAGCGCCACCTCGCGGGCGCGCTGGCTGGCCCGGGCGGTGGCGAGGTTGGTGAAGTTCACCATCGCCATGGCGAGGATGAGCAGGGCGATGATCGCGAAGGTGACGATCGTGCCCCGATCGTTGCCGGGCGCCATCGGGGCTTCCTGGCCTTCGCCGAGATGGACGTCGGCGACGTTGACGAAATGCCAGTCGCCATTTTCCCCGGCGTTGAACCGGGCTTCGCCGCTATTCTCGTCGGGGATGTTGCGCTTCTCCCAGGCCGGCATCGCCGCCGCGATCGCGGCCGGATCGGCGCCCGGGCGGAGCCTGGCGTAGACCCATCCGGCCTGGCAGCCCCAGCAGGTCAGGAATTGCGCCTCCTGGGCCATGTAGGTCGGGAAATCGATCCGGACGACGGCGTTGGCCCGCAGGTGGGAATTCCTGGCGATGTCCTCGAAGACCCCGCCGATCCGATAGTCGAAACGCTGGCCCTTGCTGATCACCGTCATCGTCCGCCCGACGACATCGTCGGTGCCGAAGCGGCTCACCGCCTCGCTTCGGCTAAGCATCGCGGTGTTCACCCGGTCGAGCGCGCTCCGGCTGCCGTGGAGAAGCGGCAGCTCGATCACCTCGAGCAGATTGTCGTCGACGTAGAGATAATCCTCGGTCGAGGAGGCCTGCCCGTCCTTGAGGAAGACGGGGACGCTGCCCAGGGCGTAGACCGCCTTCTCGATCTGCGGGAAATCCTTCACCAGGGCCGCCTTGGTGGCGAACGGCGCCATCTGGAGCTTGCCCTCTTCCCCGGTGGCCGGGTCGCGGAACCAGTTCTGCACCTGGTAGGTGCGCTCGGCGCCGGGCAGCCATTTGTCGTAGCTCATCTCGTAGCGGACGAAGAGCAGGATCATCAGGCAGGCGGCCATGCCGATGGCGAGGCCGAAGATGTTGATGAAGGCGTAGGTGCGGTTCTTGGCCAGAGCCCGGAAGCCGACCGTCAGATAATTGAGCCACATCTCTTGCCTCCTACTCGTAGCGAAGGGCGTGGATGGGGTTGAGGCGGGCCACCTTGACGGCGTGGCCGGCGATCGTG
Organism: Allosphingosinicella sp.; assembly: GCA_030146745.1. Next base: position 10,257 of record JASLBD010000152.1, read on the forward strand.
CCGAGCGCGATGGCGAGCGCGAGCAGCCCCGCCATCAGGAACGGCCCCGGGCCGAGGTCGATTCGCGCGTCGAACCCGTTCAGCCAGTCGCGCATCACCCACCAGGCGACGGGCCAGGCGATGAGGTTGGCGAGGACCACCGGCTTCGAGAATTGCCAGGCAAGCAGCCGGACGATGTCGCGGATGCGGGCGCCGAACACCTTGCGGATGCCGATCTCCCGGGTCCGCCGCTCGGCGGTGAAGGCGGCGAGCCCGAACAGCCCGAGGCAGGCGATCAGGATCGCGAGCCCCGCGAACCCCGCGAAGGTCCGCCCGCGCGCCTCGTCGGCGCCGTAGAGTTCGGCCAGCCGGCTCTCCGCGAAATGGGATTCGAAGGGGACGGCCGGGGCGTGGCGCCGCCACACCCGTTCCGCCTCGGTTCGGACCCGCTCGGGGTCGACGCCCTCGTAGCGGGCCACCCCCCAGCGATAATAGCCGCTGTCGTGGTAGATCATGGCCTCGACCGGCTCGCGCACCGAGCGGAAGCGGCTGTTCTGCGCCACGCCGACGATGGTCGCCGGCACCATGAGGTCGTTCTGGAACATCGGGATCCGGATCTGCTTGCCGATCGCAGAGGCGGGATCGGCGAAGCCGAGCTTCTGAGCCGCCAGCACGTTCAGGACCACGTTCATCCCGCGCCGGGCGATCCCCTGCTGCGCCGCGGCCAGTTTCTCCTCATTCTCGAACGTGGCTTCCGCGATGAAGGCCTTGTCGTTGGCGAAGCGCGGCGAGAGCGGGCGGCCCGCGACCATCGGGATCTTGAGGACTTCGAAGAAGGCCGGCTCGACGCTGTACCAGCCGAGCTTGACCGGCTCCGACTGCCCGGGGGCCGCGACCGTGGTGTAGAGGGTCCGGCTCGAGCCAGGCTCGATGTTCGTCCCGGCCACTCCCGTCACGCCGTCGATCGCCGCGATCTCGCGCTGGAGGGTCTCGCGGACCGGCCGCACCTCGGCCTGGTCCAGGCCCTTGATCTCGAGCAGCCCCTCGCGCTGATAGCCGGCGTCGACGGTGCGGGCGAAGACGGTCTGCTGATAGACGATGGCGGTGCAGACGATGAGGCCGATCGACACGGCAAACTGAGCCACCACCAGCAGGGTGCGCAACCGGCCCGCGCCGTCGGTCTCGCCCGCCCCCTTGCCGCCCTTCAGGATCGACGCAGGCTGGGCGCGCGACAGATAAAATGCCGGATAGAGGCCGCCCGCCAGCCCTACCAGGACGGTCAGGGCGAGGATGGGCAGGGCCATGCCCCCTTCGCCGAAATAGGCGAGCTCGAGGTCGGCGTCGAGGAAGGCCGAGAAGACGGGCAGGACGAGCTCGACCAGGGCCATCGCGATCACCATCGCCGCCGCCACGAGCATCGTGGATTCGCCGAGGAACTGGCCGACGAGCTGGATCCGGCGGGCGCCGAGCACCTTGCGGACGGCGACCTCGCGCGCCCGGCGGCTGGCGCGCGCCGTGGTCAGGTTGATGAAGTTGACGCAGGCCATCGCGAGGATGAGCGAAGCGACGATCGCGAAGGTGACGATGCTTCGCATGTCGTTGCCGGGACGGTCCCCTTCGGCCCCGCTCAGATGGACGTCGCGGACGTTGACGAGGCGCCAGTCCCACTGCTTGGCGAGGTCGCCGCCGGCGACGTCCTTGGCGGGCACGTTGCGCTTCTCCCAGGCCGGCATGGCGGCGTTGATCGCGGCGACGTCGGCTCCTGGCCTAAGCTTCACATAGGCGCCGCCGTTGACGCAGCCCCAGGGGCACGGAATCTCTTCCGCCGTGGTGAAGCGGCGGACGATTGCGAAGTTCAGATGGCTGTTCTTGGGGATGTCTTCGAACACCCCGGTGACCCTGAGGTCGTAGGTCTCGCCTCCGCGAACGGTGGTGAGGGTGCGGCCGATCGAGTCAATCGTGCCGAACTGGCGAACCGCCTGCGAGCGGCTGAGCGCGACCCCGTCGACCGCCTTCAGCGCACTGGCGCCGCTGCCGCGCAGGAAGGGGACGGAGAGGATGTCGAAGAAGCGCTCGTCGACCGCATGGACCTCGACCCGAACCGCCTGCCCGTCCTTCATGACGACGATATCGTCCGGCTCGAATTTGGAAACGGCTTCGAGCTGCGGGAAATCCTTGGCGAGCGCGGCGGCCACCGGCTGGGTCGCCGCCTGCATGGCGATCCTGCCGCCGGTCGAGTCGTCGATCCCGGTGGTCTGAACCTGGAAGACCCGGCCGGCGTCCGGTAGCCAATCGTCGTAGCTGGTCTCGTAGCGGACGTAGAGGAGCAGCAGCAGGCAGGCGGCGAGGCCGAGCGCTAGGCCGAATATGTTGATGAACGCATAGACCTTCTGCCGCGAGAGGGCGCGGCAGGCGACGGTGAGGTAGTTGCGCCACATATGTTCAGTCCCCCATGCCCGTCCGGATGATTCACTTGCACTTCGCCGCGGCGGCCGGTCGCCGCGCCACGACCTTGATCTCGGTGATTCCCCCCTCCGGGATCAGCCGGTCGACGTCGATCGCCGTCCAGGCCGGATAGGGCGCCTTGACCCGGCGCTTGTGCGCGGCGACGATCGCCGGCATCTGCGCGACGACGTCGGTGTGGAAGCTGGTGATGTCGACGACGTCGTCCCAGCCCGCCCCGGCCCGCTTCAATATCGCCCCGATCTGGTCGTAGGTCCTCTCGTAGGCCGCCTCGAGCGTCTCGCCGTCGCGCGGGCCGACGACGATTCCGCTCAGGTAGATGGTGTCGCCGGCGACGATCGCGTCGCTATAGCCCCATTCCTCCTGGAACTTCCGGCCCTGCGCGTTCTCGCTCATCAGCACGGTCGAGCGCTGGCGCTCGCCGGCGTGGGCGGGGGTGGACACGAGAAGGACTGCGGCCAGTCCCGTCATTCCCGCGAAAGCGGGAATCCATCGGGCGGCGGTGCAGGCTCCAAGGCTGTCTGGATTCCCGCTTTCGCGGGAATGACGGCGACCGCTCCCCCTCACGCCGCCCGCCGCCGTTCGATGAGGATCCGGCCGTCGAGCATGTTGACGACGCGGCCGGCATAATCGGCATGGGCGGGCGAGTGGGTGACCATGACGATGGTCGAGCCTTCGCGGTTCAGCGCCTGGAGCATCTTCATCACTTCCTCGCCATGCTGGGTGTCGAGGTTGCCGGTCGGCTCGTCGGCGAGGATCAGCTTGGGGTTGCCGACCAGGGCGCGGGCGACGGCGACGCGCTGCTGCTGGCCGCCGGAAAGCTGGCTCGGCCGGTGCTTGGCGCGGTGGGCGACTCCGACCTTGTCCATCACCGCCTCGACCCGCGAGCGCCGTTCGGACGCGGCGACGTCGTGATAGAGCAAGGCGAGCTCGATATTCTCGCGGACGGA
>JASLBD010000181.1 GCA_030146745.1 Allosphingosinicella sp.
CCGTAGGTGAGGCCGAGCTCGTGCTGGGCGGCGGCGACCTCGTGATGATGCTTGTCCATGGGCAGGCCCATCTCGATCATGGTCGAGACCATCTCGCCCCTGATGTCCATGGCGCTGTCGACCGGAGCGACCGGGAAATAGCCGCCCTTGGCGCGGGGCCGGTGGGCGAGGTTGCCGCCCTCATATTCGCGGCCGGTGTTGGTCGGAAGCTCGACGTCGTCGATCCGGAAGTAGGAGCTGTTGTAGCCGTCCTCGAACCTGACGTCGTCGAACATGAAGAACTCGGCCTCCGGACCGACGAAGACGGTGTCGCCGATTCCGGTGCCCTTGAGGTAGTTCTCGGCGCGCTTGGCGGTGGAGCGCGGGTCGCGGGCGTAGAGCTCGCCGGTGCCCGGATCGACGATGTCGCAGAACATGACCAGCATCGGAGTCGCGCTGAACGGATCGACATAGACGGCGTCGAGGTCGGGCTTGAGGATCATGTCCGATTCGTTGATCGCCTTCCAGCCGTTGATCGAGCTTCCGTCGAACATGAAGCCGTCGGACAGCTGGTCCTCGTCGACCGCTCCGGCGACCATCGAGAGATGCTGCCACTTGCCGCGCGGGTCGGTGAAGCGCAGGTCCACCCACTCGATCTCCTCGTCCTCGATCCGCTTCAGTACCTTGCCCGCGTCGCTCGCCATGATGCGTCTTCCCTGTCCGTCACCCCAGCGAAAGCTGGGGTCCATGCTGCCTCTCCGCCCGGCAAATGCCTCCCCATGGATGCCAGCCTGCGCTGGCATGACGGGAAAGCGAATCCGAAGCGTTATGCTCCGACCCTTCCCCCGCCCGCTCCTGCGGGTCCAGCGGCTGTGAACATTTCACGTGGGTAAGGTCAGTAGGCCCGACGCTGCGCCGCGATCAGCATCCTCAGCAGCATCGCCACGGGCCGCGGCACCCCGACCTTGCCCTCGAGCCAAAGGCTGACCGCCGAGCGGCTGACCCCGATCGCGGCGGCGAGATCGTTCTGGGTGCGATAGCCCAGGGTGCGCATCGCGGCGCGCAGCTCCTCGGGCGACATGGAGGCAAGGCGGGGGTCGTCCACGCCGCTGCCTTAGCGCGCCGGACGGGTGGGAGAAAGTTTTCGCGGCCAGCCGATTGCGGTCGTTTATTGCCGGGAAACCCGCCGCTGCTATGGTGGCGCCATGCTGCTCCTCGCCGCCGCCCTCGCCGCCCAGGCGCCCGGACCGTCCTTTCCCTGTGAGCGGGCGTCGGCGCCGCAGGAGAAGCTCGTCTGCTCGCGGCGAACCCTGGCCAAGGCGGATCTCGAGCTGGACTCCGCCTATCGCAGCGCCCTCGCCAGGCTGAGCCTGGCGGGGCGTCGTCAACTCCGGCTGAGCCAGCGCGCCTGGCTGAACTTCCGCAACGCGGTCTGCCCGTTCGGGCGCCGGGGCACTGACCTCCGGCTTTCGACGGAAGGCTGCCTCGAAGCCCGCTATTCGGAGAGGACGAGCGAGCTGAAGGAGGCCGTCCGTCGGATCGGACCGTATCGCGTGGTGCGACTCGACGGCTACGAGGTCTGGCCGGCGCCCGGTCACTCGGCCTGGTATGACGGCTTCGTGACCAACGAGGAAAGGTTCGACTGGATCGACTCGGACGCCGCCCCGGCGCCGCTTCGCCCGGCGGCGCGGGCCTGGAATGCGGGGCTGAGCAGGCGGCCCACGACGGCCGGCCTGCGATGGCGCCTGCATGGCCGGGGCCGGGTCCAGGTGGATGACGGATCCTCTGGCCCGACCACGGATACCGGGCGGGATCTGCAGATTCTCGCCGCCTCGCCGGACGCGATCGTCAGCCGCGAGGAGGATTATTGGATGGGCTCGGCCCATCCCGAGGAAAATATCGGCTACGAAACCCGACTCCTCCGGGAGCGGCGGGCGATGCGCTTCAGCGATCTCCTGACGCGGCCGGCGGAATGGGGCCGTTTCGCGAAAAGGCGGGTCATGGCCGTTCCGCCGATGAACAGCATGAAGGACTGGCCCTGGCCGAGCCTTGCCCAGGCGGCGCAGGACCCTGGGTCGCTGCTCCCAGGTCCTGCCGGGCTTACGGTCAATTTCGGAAGGCCGATGGGCCGCCCGAGCGGCGAGGTGACGCTCGAGCTGACTTGGAAGGAGGTCGAGCCCTTCCTCTCGCCGAGCGGCCGGAGGATCGCCGCCGGCTTCAGGCGACAGCAGCGTTAGGACCGCGTGTCGCCCCAGCGGAGGCTGGGACCCCGGCGGGTGAAGACCGAGGCGCCTTTCACCCGCTGGGATCCCAGCCTTCGCCGGGACGACGGGAACATCAGATCGCGTCCGACCCCCGCTCGCCGGTGCGGATTCGAAGCGCCTCTTCGACGTCCATGACGAAGATCTTGCCGTCGCCGATCCGGCCGGTCCGCGCCGCGTTGGCGATCGCTTCGACCACCCGCTCGGCGAGGCCGTCGTCGACGACAACCTCGAGCTTCACCTTGGGCAGGAAATCGACGACATATTCGGCGCCCCGGTCGAGCTCGGTATGGCCCTTGTGGCGGCCGAAGCCCTTGGCCTCGGTGACGGTGATCCCGGAGACTCCGATGTCGTGAAGGGCCTCCTTCACCTCGTCCAGCTTGAACGGCTTGATGATCGCCTCGATCTTCTTCACCGGGTCACTCCTGCACTGTTGCGGTGCGGCATACTCCACCGGCCGAGCGGACGGCAAGCCGGACCCTCCGCCAGGTTCATGGACGGGAGGCGCGGCATTGCCAACGACCCTTCCGACGTAGAGACTGAAGGCGCAATCCGGGGGAGAAACGACATGGCGATCGAGGTGATCGACGGGACGGTGGAGGCGGCCGTGGTGAAGAGGTCGAGCGCGACTCTGACGCTGTACGACAGCATCACCATCCGGACGACGGAGGGACCGGAGCGGCGGCTGGAGAAGGTCGCGGTG
>JASLBD010000206.1 GCA_030146745.1 Allosphingosinicella sp.
CGCTATCTGAAGCGGCGCCACCCGGACGGCGGAATGGTCGGGATGGACGAGAGCGACTTCTCCGACATGATCGAGCAATCGCCGGTCAAGACCTACGTCATCGAATATCGCGAGCCCTCGGTCGGCGGCCGGCCCGGCAAATTGGTCGGCGCCTGCCTCACCGACCAGCAGGCGGACGGCCTGTCGATGATCTACAGCTTCTTCGAGCCGGACGATCCCGCCCGGCCCGGGCTCGGCACCTACATCATCCTCGACCATATCGTCCGGGCGGGGAAGGCCGGGCTCCCCTACGTCTATCTCGGCTATTGGGTCGAAAGCTCGCCGCGAATGGCCTACAAGGCACGCTTCCGCCCGCTCGAGCGGCTCGGCCCCGGCGGCTGGAACCGCTTCGACCCCGACCAGCGCGAGCTCCCTTTGAGGTAGCCCCAGTCATTCCGGCGAAAGCCGGAATCCATGAACACTGCCGCCCAAGGTCATACTCGCCGGTCCGTGTCGATGGATTCCGGATCGTGTCCGGCATGACGATGTGCCCCCACGGCGCCACTTCAAAACCACCTGTTAATCGTTTCCGCTTAAGTCCCGGACCATGGGGCGGGGATTATCGAAATTGCGCCGGCTCGTGGATGCCGGCGAAGTGGAGACCGTAGGCGGGCGCATCCTCCTCGAGGAGCGCTTCCGGGCGTTGCAGCGCCAGATCCCGCTGCTCTACATCGTCGTCCTCACCAACCTGATGGGCCTGCATCTTTCCGGCGGCGGCGACCTGACTTCGCCTTTCGCTTTGACTCTGACCGTGCTTGTCCTCTTCCGCCTCGCCCACTGGCTCAAGGTCCGGGGCCGGGAGATCGCGCCCGAGCGGATCCTGCGCGAGCTGCGCATGACCTTGGTCTACGCAATGGTCTTCAGCCTCGGCTTCTGCATCTGGGCGCTCCGCCAGATCGCCAATTTGGAATACGGGGCGGAGAATCACGTCATCCTGTTCGGCAGCCTCGCCGCGATCGGCTGCGCCTATGGCGTAAGCCGTTATCCCGCCGCCGCCCGGACTCCGCTCCTCTTCCTCGGAGTGCCGCTGGCGCTGCAGCTCGTCTTCTCGGGCGACACCGCCCATATCGGAATCGGGGTCAGCCTGGGAGTCATCCTGCTCGTCCTGATGCGCCTGCTCGCACTCCACGACGACAGCTTCCGCGAGCTGGTCGAATCGCGCACCGCCATCACCCTGGAGCGGGAGCGGGCTCAGCGCGCGGAGCGGCTCGCCAAGGCCGAAAAGGCCAAGGCCAGGCTGATTGCGGACACCGACCCGTTGACCGGCCTCGCCAATCGCCGCGCCTTCCTGAGGGCGCTCGGCCGCCGCGCCGCCGGGGTCGGCCGCTCGCGCAAGGGCTTCGCTTTGGCGATGGTCGACCTCGACGGCTTCAAGCCGATCAACGACACGTTCGGCCACGCCGCCGGCGACCGGGTGCTGGAGGGGATCGGAAGCCGCCTCGCCCGGGCGGTGGGCGACGGAGCGCTGATCGCCCGCACCGGCGGCGACGAGTTCGCCCTGCTGCTTCCGCAGGTGCGCTCGATGACCGGGGCGAGCAGCATCGGAGTCGCCATCTGCGCGGCGCTCCAGGAGCCTTTCCTGGTCGACGGCCGCGAGTTCCGGGTCTCGGGAAGCTGCGGAGTCACCTTGCTCCTGCCCGGCGACTGCGACGTCGAGGTGGCTCTGATCCGGGCCGATACGGCTCTCTACCGGGCCAAGGAAAGCGGACGCTCGGGAGTCGCCGTCTTCACGCCCGAGATGCACGAGATCCACCGCCGCCGGATCCTCATCGAGAAGGCGCTCCGGCTGCCCGAGACGCTGGATCGGATCAGCCTCGTCTACCAGCCGATCACCGACCTCGCGACCGGGGAGCTGAAGGCGCTGGAGGCCCTGGCGCGCTGGCAGGACGATAGCCTCGGCCGTATTCCGCCCGACCAGTTCATTCCGATCGCGGAGCAGATCAACGTCATCGAGCAGATCAGCGAAAAATTGCTGGCCGAGGCCGCGGCCGAGGCGTCGCGCTGGGCGGCCGCGGTGCGGCTGTCGTTCAACGTCAGCGCCGTTCAGCTCTGCACCGCCGGCTCCGCCCAGCGCCTTCTCGCCGTGCTCGAGCGCGCCGGGCTCGAGCCCGCCCGCCTCCAGGTCGAGGTGACCGAGACCGCCTTGCTCGCCGATTTCGAGGTCGCCCGCGAGAATCTGCGGACACTTCGCGGCGCCGGCGCCCGGATCGTCCTCGACGATTTCGGCGCCGGCCACGCCTCCATCTCCTATCTTCGCGAGATGCAGTTCGACGGCGTCAAGCTCGACGGAGCGCTGATCGCCTCCGTCGCCGATTCCCTGCGCAGCCGCCGCCTCCTGAAGGGCGTGCTGGACCTGTGCTCGGCGCTCGGCCTGCCGTCCGTCGCCGAGCATATCGAGACCGACGACCAGCTCCGCCTGCTTCGCGAGATGGGCTGCCGCGAAGGCCAGGGCTACCTCCTCTCGCCGCCCCTCCACGCCGAAGCCGCCGCCGCAATGGCTGCGCCCAAGCTGACCTCGATCGAAGGCGGAAGGGCCGCGGCGTAGTTTGCCTCCCCATCGCCGGATGGGGAGGGGGACCACCCGAAGGGTGGCGGAGGGGCAACTGCCGAGGACCAGGAGGTTCCCGCCCGAACCCTCCAGGTCCGAGCCTTCTACCCCTCCACCATGTTTCGCACGGCCCCCCAAGCTACGCTTGGGGAGGCAAGTCCACCATCCACGGCGGGTTGGGGATCTGCCCCGTCGCCTCGTGCAGAAGCACCGACCAGCGCAGCGACAATTGGTTGAAATAGGCATCGTCCGCCTCGATCCGGCGGGTCAGGACCGGCCGCGACCGATCGGCCGGCATGACCATGAGGTCGAGCGGCCGGGCCACGCCCAGGTTGGAGCGCATCGCGCTGTCGAAGGAAAGCAGGGCGACCTTGACCGCCTCGGCGAGCGGCGTTTCGTAACGCAGTCCGCGGTCGAGGATCGGCTTGCCGTATTTGGTCTCGCCGATCTGGAGGAAGGGCGATTCGGGCGAGCAATGGATGAAGTTGCCGGCCGAATAGACGAGGTAGAGCGAGGGCGGCTCGCTTCCGATCCGCCCGCCGAGCAGCAGCGAGACCGAGCTCGAGATATTCGCCTGGGCGAGCACCGAGCCGACGCTCCGGTTGACGCTCTGCACCGCTTCGCCGACCAGCTGCGCGACCCGGAACATCGAAGGCGCCGTCGCCACGGTGAGCGCCGTCTCGTCGCCGACCGGCGCGGGCAGCGCGTCGGTGAGCTGGCCGATCGCCGATTGCGACATGGACAGGCTGCCCGAGGTGCACAGGAAGATCTGCCGGTCCGCCCCGTCGGCGAGGAGGTGGAGCTTGCGGTAGGAGGAGAAATTGTCGACCCCGGCATTGGTCCGGGAGTCGGCGATCATCACCAGCCCCGCCTCCAGAAGCAGGCCGACGCAATAGGTCATGGCGGCGCCCTCATCCGAAGAAGGGGACAGTCACTAGTGACTGTCCCAAGTGGGCTCGGACGGGGACAGTCACTAGTGACTGTCCCAAGTGACTGTCCCCATTTGCGTCATTCCGTCGTCTCGCCCTCCCAATGATCGTTGTCGTGGTCGCGCTCGGCGTCCTCCCTGGTCTTGTGCACGACCTTGTCCTTATGCTCGGGCGGCCCGTAGAGCGTGTAGAGCCGGAGCGGCGCCTCGCCGTCGTTGACGACGTTGTGGCGGGCTCCGGCGGGAACGATCACCGCGAAATCGTCCTCCACCCGGTTCGGCGCTCCGTCGATATAGACGGTGCC
>JASLBD010000313.1 GCA_030146745.1 Allosphingosinicella sp.
CAGCCCCATCCGCCGCTATGCGGATCTCGTCGTCCACCGCGCCCTCGTCCGGGCCTTCGGCCTGGGCGACGGGGGCCTGACCGACCAGGAAGCCGAGGCGATGGAGGTGACCGGCGAGCTCATCTCCCAGCTCGAGCGGCGGGCGATGGAGGCGGAGCGCGAGACCCTCGACCGCTACGTCGCCGCCTATCTGTCCGAGCGGGTCGGCGACCTCGTCGACTGCCGGATCACCGGGGTCCAGCCCTTCGGCTTCTTCGCCACGGTCGAGGGCCTCGGGGGCGACGGGCTCGTCCCGGTCTCGACGCTCGGCTCCGATTATTACCGCTACGAGGAATCGAGCCAGAGCCTCGTCGGCGACGACAGCGGCGAGCGCTTCAGCCCCGGGCAGCGGCTGAAGCTTCGGCTGGTCGAGGCCAATCCGGTCTCCGGGGGGCTGAGGTTCGAGCTTGCCGACGGCGGCCATAATCCCGGCCGGGCCCGCGGCGGCCCGCGCCGCGACGGCCGGCGCGGCGAAGGAGAGCGCCCGCGCCCGCAGGGCCGCCGCGGGGCTTGGCGCGGGTATAGCCGCCGTCGGCAAGCTCGAACCTGAGCCCTCCGGAGACCGGATTGGCCTCGACCAGCCGGAGCTTCAGCCGCTGTCCCGGGCTGAAGCGCTCGCCGCTGTAGTCGCCGACGAGGCTCTGGCTCGCCTCCTCGTAGCGATAATAATCCGAGCCGAGGGTCGAGACCGGGACGAGGCCGTCGCCGCCGAGGCCCTCGACGGTGGCGAAGAAGCCGAACGGCTGGACTCCGGTGATCCGGCAGTCGACCAGGTCGCCGACCCGCTCGGACAGATAGGCGGCGACGTAGCGGTCGAGGGTCTCGCGCTCCGCCTCCATCGCCCGCCGCTCGAGCTGCGAGATGAGCTCTCCCGTCACCTCCATCGCCTCCGCCTCCTGGTCGGCGAGGCCGCCCTCGCCGAGGCCGTAGGCGCGGACCAGCGCGCGGTGGACGACGAGGTCGGCATAGCGGCGGATGGGGCTGGTGAAATGGGCGTAGGATCCCAGCGCCAGGCCGAAATGGCCCTTGTTGTCCGGGGAATAATAAGCCTGGGTCTGGGTGCGCAGGATCTGCTCCATCACCTGCGGGCGGAAATCGGCCTCGCCGATCCGCTCGATGATCCGGTTGAACGTGGCCGGCTGGACGACCTGGCCGAGCGCGAACTCGACGTCGAACGTCTTGAGGTAGTCCTTGAGGGCGACCAGCTTCTCGCGGCCCGGCGGTTCGTGGTCGCGGTACATGACCGGCGCCTTCTTCGACTCCAGCGCCTTGGCCGCAGCGACGTTGGCGGCGATCATATAATCCTCGATCAGCTTGTGCGCGTCGAGCCGCTCGCGCGGGGCGACCGAGGTGATCCGGCCCTTCTCGTCGAGCACGACCCGCCGCTCGGGAAGGTCGAGGTCGAGCGGCGCCCTTTTCTCGCGCGCGGCGAAGAGCGCGCGCCAGCAGGCCCAGAGCGGCTTCAGGGTCGATTCGACCAGCTCGGCGGCGACCGGCGGCGGCTCGTCCGGCTCGATCTCGGGCATCGAGCAGGTCGGCGAGGAGACTTCGGTCCGCTCCTGTCCGAGCGTGGCATCGAGCGCCGCCTGGGCGTCCTCATAGGCGATGTTGGCAGCGATCCGGACCCGGGCGCGGCTGAAGCGCCAGCTCTTGAGCTGCCCCGACTTCGACACCTGCAGGTGGCAGACGAGTGCCGCGCGGTCCTCCCCTTCCTTCAGCGAGCAGATTTCGGCGCTGAGGGTCTCGGGAAGCATCGGCACGACCCGGTCGGGGAAATAGACGCTGTTGCCGCGCTTCCTCGCTTCCTTGTCCAGCGCCGAGCCGGGGCGGACGTAGAAGCTGACGTCGGCGATGGCGACGATCGCCCGCCAGCCGCCTTCGTTGGCGGGATCGTCGTCCGGCGCGGCCCAGACCGCGTCGTCATGGTCGCGGGCGTCGGCCGGGTCGATGGCGACGATCGGGATGTGGGTGAGGTCCTCGCGCTTGCCGAGCGGCTGCTGGGCCACCCGCTCCGCCTCGACGACGACGTGGTCGGGGAATTCGTGCGGAATGCCGTGCTTGTGGATGGCGATCAGGCTGAAGCTTCGCGGCGCGAACGGGTCGCCGAGGATCTCCGAGACCCGGGCGCTGAGCCGCGGCGGCCGTCCGACCTTCTCGGCGAGGACGAGGTCGCCCGGCTGGGCGTTGCCGATGTCGGAGATGGGCAGCTCGCGCCGCTCCTTCTTCTCGACCGGCCGGAGCCAGAAGCCCTGCGCCTCCTGATGGACGACCCCGAGGACGAGCTCGCTGCCCTTCATCAATTTCTTCATCGGGTGAGCGGCGTAGCCGTTGCCGCGCTGCTCGGTGCGGGCGAGCAGCCGGTCGCCGACTCCCAGGGCCGAGCCCCTGCCCTTGCGCTCCAGCACCCGAAGCCGCGGCTCGGGCAGGTCCGCCTCCCACCTTTCCGGGACCGCCCAGGCGGTGCCGCTCTCGTCGACGTCGACGATCCTCAGCACCGTCACCTTGGGCACTCCGCCCGACTGGTGGAAGGCACGGCCGGGCGAGGAGTCGATCAGCCCCTCGTCGGCCATGTCGTGGAGCAGGGCCTTCAAGGCGATCTTGTCGTGCCCCGACAGCCCGAAGGCGCGGGCGATCTCCCGCTTTCCTGCCGGAGCGTCGCTCGACGCTATGAAGTCGAGGATCTGCTGGCGAGTGGGAAGTCCGGCGCGGGTGGGTTTCTTAGCCATCTACGTCCCAACCCCGTCACGCCGGACTCGATCCGGAGTCCATGAACACCGCCTCCTCCCGTCATTCCGGCGAAAGCCGGAATCCATGAACACGGACGTGGAAGAGCAACCGCCTGCCTCCGTGTTCATGGATGCCGGATCAAGTCCGGCATAACTAACCCCTCACGGTTGCGCCGGCGGCGGAGGCGTGTAGGGCGCGAACGCCCCGCCCGGCACGGCGGAAGCTACCGGCGATTCGAGACCGTCCTTCGACACCGAGGACACGCCGAAGACATAGTCGTCGACGCGGATGCCGGGGAGGACTGCGACACAATCGCCAATCGAGTTCGAGGGACCGGCGCGGCTCATGCCTCGGCAGTCGCCGTTATGGCGGATACTGTCCTCCCACTGCCCTGCGTCGGTGGGGCGCCATCGCAGGATATAAGCGACGGCGCCCTTCACCGGCTTCCAAGTCACCGTCGTGTCCGTCGATACAGCTCCCTCCGCCTTCGGGGCAGGCGGCGGCGGCGCGCCGGCCAGGGCCGCCAGCGCCGCGACGTTGAGCTGCACGACCTTCCTCAGGTACGGGAAGTCCATCTTGTCGACGGTGTCGCCATATTCGATGCCGTTCTCGACCCTCAAATCCTGGTGCTGGTGGTGGTAATTCTCCACCGCCACGGTGAGCCGCACCGCCGGATAGCCGGCGTTGAGGAGCTCGGTATGGTCGCCGCCGCGGCCGAAGCGGTCGTTGCGCCAGATCGGACGGACGTCGAGGCCGAGGCTGAGGTCGCCGGCGAGGCCGTCGAGCCAGCGCGACAGGTTGCGC
>JASLBD010000316.1 GCA_030146745.1 Allosphingosinicella sp.
ACCGCGGGCTGGACCGAGGATTCCGGCCGGAGCCTCTGGGAGGTAGGCGCACTTTACCCCGAGGCGCGGCACCTCCTCCTCACCGATATCGGCCGCGACGGCATGCTCGCCGGTCCGAACTTCCGATTGCTCGAGGAAGCCTCCGGGCGCTTTCCCCACCTCGCGATCCAGGCATCCGGAGGAGTCTCGTCGCTGGACGACCTCCGCCGGCTTCGCACCGCCGGCGCGATCGTCGGCAAGGCGCTGTGGGAAGGGCGCATCGACCTTGCGGAGGCCCTTGGTGCCTGCGCGTAGGATCATCCCCTGCCTCGACGTCAGGGACGGCCGGGTCGTCAAGGGCGTGCAGTTCCGCGACCATCGCGACGCCGGCGACATCGTCGAGAGCGCGATGCGCTATCGCGAGGAAGGGGCGGACGAGCTCGTCTTCTACGACATCGGCGCGAGCGCCGAACGGCGCAGCCTCGATCTCGAATGGGTCCGCAGGATCGCGCGGGCGATCGACATTCCCTTTGCCGTCGCGGGCGGAGTGCGAACCCGCGACCAGGCCGCCGCCTGCCTCGACTCGGGCGCCGACAAGGTCTCGATCAACTCCCCTGCCCTCGAACGCCCGGAGCTGATCGAGGAGCTCGCCCGCGATTTCGGAAGCCAGTGCGTCGTCCTGGGAGTCGACAGCTTCGAATCGGGCGGGGATTATCGCGTGAAGCAATATACCGGCTCGCCCGAGGCCACCCGGGACACCGGCCGCCGCACGCTCGACTGGGTGCGCGAGGCGACGGAGCGCGGCGCCGGCGAGATCGTGCTCAACTGCATGCGCCGCGACGGCGTGCGAACCGGTTACGACCTGCCGCATACCGCCGCCGTGATCGAGGCTACGACGGTTCCGGTCATCGCCTCGGGCGGCGCGGGCGCTCCCGGGCATTTCCGCGACGCCTTCGCCGCCGGCGCCAGCGGCGCGCTCGCCGCCACCGTGTTCCACGACCGCCTCATCCCAATAGCGGAGCTGAAGGAGTATCTTGCGTCATGCGGGATCGAAATGCGCCGCTGAGCGCCGCCGATATCGGCCTCCTGTCGTGGGAGAAGATGGGCGGGCTGCTCCCCGCTCTGGTCCAGGATTCGGCCACGGGCCAGGTGCTGATGCTCGGCTATATGAGCCGCGAAGCGCTCGCCGCCACCCTCGAGAGGGGCCGCGCGGTCTTTCACAGCCGTTCGAAAGGCCGACTCTGGGAGAAAGGCGAGACCAGCGGCAATAAGCTGACGATCCGGGAGGTGCTCGCCGATTGCGACGGCGACGCGCTCCTCGTCAAAGCCGAGCCGGCGGGACCCACCTGCCATCTCGGCTCGACGAGTTGCTTCGGCGACGCCGGGAACGGCCCCGGCTTCCTCGGAGCGCTCAGCCGGATCGTCGCCGGCCGCGCCGGCGGCGATCCTGCGACGAGCTATACCGCCCGCCTCCTCGCCGCCGGCCCCGCCGCGATCGCGCAAAAGGTCGGCGAGGAAGGGGTCGAGCTCGCTCTGGCCGCGGTCGCCCGCGACCGGCTG
This sequence comes from Allosphingosinicella sp., assembly GCA_030146745.1. Next base: position 1,540 of record JASLBD010000316.1, read on the forward strand.
GGGTGCGTCGAGGAGGCCGCCGACCTCCTCTACCACGTGACGGTGCTGATGGAGGCTCGCGGTTTCGGCTGGGAGGACGTCGCGGCCACCCTTCGGGAGCGGCATCCGGGCTAGGCGCTCAGCAGCCGGCACGCCTGCTCGAGCAGCACTTCGCTGGCGCAGGCGAGGATTTGCCCCGAGCGAAGATCGGTGCCGCCGCTCCAGTTCGAAACCGCCCCGCCCGCCGCCCGCACCAGCGGCACCAGGGCGTTGTAATCGTGCGGCTTCAGGCCCGATTCCGCGACCATGTCGAGGCTTCCGGAGGCGAGGAGGGCATAGCCATAGGCGTCGAGCCCATAGCGGGTGAGGCGTGCCGAGCGACGAAGCCGCTCGAAGCCCTCCGCCTCGGCGCCGTGGAAGAGATAGGGATCGGTCGTCGACAGCCGGGCCTCGGCGACGCTCCGGCACGCGCTGGCGGCGAGGCGCCGTCGCTCCCCGCCGGCCCCGAACATCCGGGCGTCGCCGGCATGCCCGAGATAGAGCTCGTCCAGCCTTGGGACGTCGACCGCTCCGAGGACCGGCTCGCCGTCGTCGAGCAGCGCGATCAGAGTCGTCCAGCTCGGCAGGCCGCAAATAAAGGCGCGGGTGCCGTCGATCGGGTCGAGCGACCACGACCAGCGCCCCGCCGCCGGCCGCTCCGGCAACTCCTCGCCGGCGATGCCGTGGTCCGGAAACCGGGCCTCGATGAGCCGCCGCATCGCCACTTCCGAATTCCGGTCATACTCCGTCACCGGATCGAAACCGCCGCTCAGCTTGTTCTCGACGCCAGCAAGGCCGGAGCGGCAGCCGGGAAGCGTCTCCCGCCTCGCCGCCTGGGCGAGGTCGCGAGCGAAGCTTGCGAAGGTCTCCAGATCGTCGGCCATGACATCCGCCGTACAAGGCGCGGCGGCCGCGTCAACGCGGCTGCCGGTGAATCAGCGGCTCGGCTGTGCCGGATCGCTTTTCGCCAGACGATCGGCGGTGGGCTGCGGCGCCCCCCATCCTCCTCCGAGCGCCCGGATCAGGCCGATGGTCGCGACGTAGCGCGCGATATTGACCTGGACCGCGGTCCGGCGGTGCTCGAGGATGACCCGAAGCCCGTCGACATAGTCGAGCTGGCTGATCAGCCCGTTGGCGTGGCGGGCCTGCAGCATCGCCGCCAAAGTCTCGTCGTCGTCGGCGATCGAGCGAAGGGTCTCGGCCCGATCGCCCAATATCCGCACCGCGCTGAGCTGGTTGTCGACTTCGCGAAGCGCAGTCAGCAGCTGGGTGCTGTATTCGGCGGAAGCCAGCGAAAGGTCGGCCCGCGCCGAACGGACCCGGGCCTTGTGACGGCCGCCGTCGAGCCCTGGAATCGAGAACAGGAAGCCGAGCCCGAAATTCTGGGTTGCCGAGCTGAGCAGGCCTCCCAGAGAGGGTGAAGCGAAGCCCTGGGCGCCGGTCAGGCTGAGGCTGGGCAGCCAGGAGACTTTCGCGACACCGACCCGGGCGGTGGCCGCTTCGACGCTTCGCAGCCCCGCCGAAATGTCCGGGCGCCGGGCGATGACCGCGCTCGGGATATCGGACGGGATGATCGGCGGAGTGCCGAG
>JASLBD010000328.1 GCA_030146745.1 Allosphingosinicella sp.
TATCCTTATCGCGGGGGCGCCGTTTACGGCGGCACCAAGGCGTTCGTCAGCCAATTCTCGCTCGACCTGCGCTCCGACCTCCACGGCACCGGCGTCCGGGTCACCTCGATCGAGCCGGGCATGGCGGAGACGGAGTTCACCCTCGTGCGCACCGGCGGCGACCGGGCGGCTTCCGACAATCTCTATCGCGGCGCAAATCCGATGACCGCCGAGGACATCGCCGAAACCCTGTTCTGGGTCGCCACCCTTCCGCCCCACCTCAACATCAACGTGCTTGAGCTGATGCCGGTCAGCCAGAGCTTCGCCGGCTTCCAGGTGGCGCGGGAGGGGGGTTGAACCCCTCTCCGTCCTGCGGAGAGGCCATCTCCGACTTGACCCGTCACGGATGCAGGTGCTTACGCCGCCGCCATGACCGACATCGCCTCCCGCCTCGCCGAGCTTGGAATCGAGCTTCCCGCGCCCGCCGCGCCCGTCGCCGCTTATGTGCCGACGGTGCTGGTCGGGAACCTGCTTCACATTTCCGGCCAGGTGTCGTTCGAAGATGGCGAGCTTCTCACCGGTCGTCTTGGCGAGGACCGCGACCTCGAGTTCGGAGTCCGCGCCGCCCGGGCCTGCGGGCTGATGCTGCTCGCCCAGATCGAAAAGGCCGTCGGCCTCGAGCGGGTCGAGCGGATCGTCAAGCTCGGCGTGTTCGTGAACAGCGCCGGCGGCTTCACCGATCAGCCCAAGGTCGCCAACGGCGCGTCAGAGCTGATGCAGGACGTGTTCGGCGAGGCCGGCCGCCACGCCCGGAGCGCGGTCGGCGTGCCGGTGCTCCCGCTGGGGGCCGCGGTCGAGATCGATGCCGTCGTCGCCCTCAAGGCAAGCTGAGCTCGAGCGGCTGGGCGCCGTCCCTTTCGCCCACCGCGGCCTTCACGGCGGCGCCCGGGTCGAGAATAGCGGCGGCGCCATCGCCGCGGCGGTGGACCAGGGCTGTGGAGTCGAGCTCGACGTCCAGCTCAGCCGCGACGGCGAAGCGATGGTCTTCCACGATTACGAGCTCGACCGGCTGACGGCGGGGCAGGGGCCGGTCGCGGCCCGGACCGCCGCCGAATTGCAGTCGGTCCCGCTCAATCTTTGCAACGAGGCGATGCCCCGTCTGCGGGAAGCCCTGTCGATCATCGGCGGGCGGGCGCCTCTGCTCGTCGAGGTCAAGTCGCCCGACCGGCGCGTCGGCCGGCTCTGCGCCGCCGTGGCCGAGGCCCTGGCGGGTTATGAAGGCCCGATGGGAGTGATGTCGTTCAACCCGGAGGTCGGCGCCTGGTTCGCCCGCAATGCGCCCGATGTGCTTCGCGGCCTCGTCGTCACCGAGAACGGCAAGCGCGGGCTTCGGGGCTCGATCGAGCGCCCGCTCGCTCTGCGGCGGGCCCAGGCGGATTTCCTCGCCTACGACGTTCGCGACCTTCCCTCGCGCTTCGCGGGGGCCGCGCGCGGCCGCGGCCTGCCCGTCTACACCTGGACCGTTCGAAGCGAGGCGGATGGCGCCCGGGCGGCGGCGCATGCCGACCAGATCATCTTCGAGGCGCCGCCGCGATGAGCGGGATCCTGGCGCGGCTGGGCCGCGGGGTCGCTTCGTTCGACGCGGCGGAATGGGACCGCTGCGCCGGAACCGGCGACCCCTTCCTCAGCCACGCCTTCCTCTCGGCCCTCGAGGAATCGGGAAGCGCCGTGCCGCGGACCGGCTGGCAGCCGGTGCCGATCGCCATCGACGGCGACGACGGCCGGCCTGCGGCCGTCGCGCCGGCCTATCTGAAGAGCCACAGCCAGGGCGAATATGTGTTCGACCATGGCTGGGCGGAGGCCTGGGAACGGGCCGGAGGGGATTATTATCCCAAGCTTCAGATCGCCGTGCCCTTCACGCCCGTGCCGGGCCGCCGGCTGCTCACGGAACGGGAGGACCTCGCTTTGGGCCTGATCGCGGCCGCCGAGGCGGTGGTGAACCAGCACGGGCTCTCCTCCGCCCACGCCACCTTCATCGCCGAGGAGGAGGTGGCGCTGTTCGAGCGGGCCGGCTGGCTGATCCGCGTCGACAGCCAGTTCCACTGGCACAATCGGGGCTATGGCCGCTTCGAGGATTTCCTCGCCGATCTGTCGTCGCGCAAGCGCAAGGCGCTGCGCCGCGAACGGGCGGCGGCGCTGGAAGGGCTGGAGGTCGAGCACCTCACCGGCGCCGCGATCACCGAAGCGCATTGGGACTCCTTCTGGACCTTCTACCAGGATACCGGCTCCCGCAAATGGGGCCGACCCTATCTCAGCCGGAGCTTCTTCTCCCTGCTCGGCGAGCGGCTGGCCGACCGCATCCTGCTCATCTTCGCGCTGAGGGACGGCCGGCCGATCGCCGGGGCCCTCAACCTGATCGGCGCCGATGCCCTTTACGGCCGCTATTGGGGAACGACCGAGGAGGTCCCGCACCTCCACTTCGAGATTTGCTACCACCAAGCGATCGAGGCGGCGATCGAGCGCGGCCTTTCAAGGGTCGAGGCGGGCGCCCAGGGACCGCACAAACTGAGCCGCGGCTATGCGCCCGTCCCCACCTGGTCCGCCCATTTCATTCCCGACGAGGGTTTCCGGCGGGCCGTCGCCGATTTCCTCGCCGCCGAGCGGCGCGCGGTGGCGGACGAGATCGGCGCGCTTGCCGAAATGACTCCGTTCCGCAAGGGATAGTGGGCCGAGTCGAAGGAGAGGGGCCTCATGATCCGCAAAGCCGTTGCCGTCCTGCTGCTGCTGACGTCCACGCCCGCCGCCGCCCAGGAGGGGCCGTCGCGCATCTTCGAGGCCCGCGACCTCTTCTCCCTCGAGGCGGCGACCGATCCGCAGATCAGCCCCGACGGCTCGAAGATCGCCTATGTCCGCCGCTCCGGCGACATCATGACCGACCGGATGCGGCCCTCGATCTGGCTGATCGACGCCCGCAGCGGCGAGCAGGCCCCCCTCGCCGCCGGCCCGGGCGCGCACAGCCAGCCGCGCTGGTCGCCGGACGGCAAGCGCCTCGCCTACATCTCGACCGCCGAGGGCGGGACGGCGCAATTGTTCGTCCGCTGGCTGGCGAGCGGCGAATCGGTCCGGATCACCGGCCTTCCGGATTCGCCGACCAGCCTCGCCTGGTCGCCCGATGGCCGCCAGATCGCCTATACGATGTTCGTCCCCGGCGACGGCGTGAAGCTCGGAGCGCTTCCCCCCAAGCCCGAGGGCGCGCAGTGGGCGCCGCCGCTCGAGGTCCACGACCAGATCCAGTATCGCACCGACGAGGAAGGCTATCTCAAGCCCGGCTTCAGCCACATCTTCCTCGTCCCCGCCGACGGCGGCGCGCCGCGCCAGCTCAGCTTCGGCTCGGTCCATGACAACGGTCCGCTGAGCTGGTCCCGCGACGGCCGCTCGATCGTGTTCAGCAGCAACCGCTCGCCGGACTGGGCCCGCGAGCCGCTGGACAGCGAAGTCTACGCGCTCGACGTGGGCAGCGGAGCGATTCGCGCACTCACCGACCGGCGCGGACCCGATGCGGAGCCGGCCGTCTCCCCCGACGGCCGCCTTATCGCCTATACCGGCTTCGACGACAGGCGGCTCGGTTATCAGAACAGCGCC
>JASLBD010000359.1 GCA_030146745.1 Allosphingosinicella sp.
TCGGCCACCGTCTGGACCGCCTTTCGGTAGAGCTGGGCCTCCGGATCGTCTTCGCCGGTCGGCTGGCCCTCGAACATGTAGCCGCCGTCCTCCGGCTCCTCGGTCACCGCCTGGACGTAGCTGGGCTGGCCCTGGGCCCGCCAATGGTCGGCGACGGCGCGGACCTCCTCGTCCGAGACGAAGGGGCCGTGGACCCGGGCGATCTGCTTGCCGCCGGGCATGTAGAGCATGTCGCCCTTGCCGAGCAGCTGCTCGGCGCCCTGCTCGCCGAGGATGGTGCGCGAATCGATCTTCGAGGTGACGGCGAAGCTGATCCGGGTCGGAAGGTTGGCCTTGATGACCCCGGTGATGACGTCGACCGACGGCCGCTGGGTCGCCATGATCAGGTGGATCCCGGCCGCCCGCGCCTTCTGGGCGAGGCGCTGGATCAGGAACTCGACCTCCTTGCCGGCCGTCATCATCAGGTCGGCGAGTTCGTCGACGATGACGACGATCTGGGGGAGGACCTCGTAGTCCAGCTCCTCCATCTCGTATTTGGGCTGGCCCGTCTCCGGATCGTAGCCGGTCTGGACCCGCCGCCCCATCGACTGGCCCTTGGCCTTCGACTCGCGCACTTTGGCGTTGAAGCTGCTGAGCTGCCGGACTCCGACCGAAGCCATCATCCGGTAGCGCTCCTCCATCTGCTCGACCGTCCATTTCAGGGCGCGGATCGCCTTGGCCGGCTCGGTCACCACCGGCGCCAGCAGATGCGGGATGTCGTCGTAGCTGCTGAGCTCGAGCATCTTCGGATCGATCATGATCATTTTGCACTGCTCGGGCGTGAGCCGGTAGAGCAGCGACAGGATCATGCAGTTCAAGCCGACCGACTTGCCCGAGCCGGTGGTGCCGGCGACGAGCAGGTGGGGCATCGGTGCGAGATCGGCGACGACGGGATCGCCGGAGATGTTCTTGCCGAGAACGATCGGGAGCTGGGCGACCTGGTCCTCGAAGGCGTGGCTCGCGATCAGCTCGGAGAGGACCACCATCTCCCGCTTCGGATTGGGAAGCTCGATCCCGATCACGCTTCGGCCGGGAATGGTCGCGACTCGGGCGGAAAGGGCGGACATGTTGCGGGCGATGTCGTCCGCGAGCTGGATGACCCGGCTCGCCTTGATTCCGCTCGCCGGCTCGAGCTCGTACATGGTGACGACCGGGCCCGGCCGAACCTCGACGATCTCGCCCTTTACCGAAAAGTCGTCGAGGACCGATTCGAGCAAACGGGCATTGCGCTCGAGGCTCGCCTTGTCGAGCGCTCCGCCGACCGGCGGCGGGGCCGGAGAGAGCAATTCCAGCCCCGGCAATTGGTAGCTGTCGCCCAGAGCCAGCGATGCCTGGCGCTCGCGCAGCGGACGCTTCGCCTGGGCCGGGGTGCGGACCCGGTCGTTGATGACGGTCCGCGGCGGTTCGGCCGGGACGATGACGGGGGAGCGCGCCGGCCGGTCCGCGGGCTCCGGCAGCTCGTCCCCGTCATCGGTGAAGCCGCGCTCGCGCCGGGGCAACCGGCGCGAGGCGATCCAGGCCCGCTCGTCGGAGCGCAGGCCCAGGCCGAACCAGCACAGGGTCAGGCCCAAGGCTCCGAAAAGCCCGACGGCGACGATCCGGAAAGGCTCGACGATCCCCGGCTCTCCGATCGCGCCGAGGCCGAGCTCGACCAACTTGGCGAGCGAGAGCCCGGCGGCTCCGCCCCAGCTCGCCGGAAGGCCGCTGACCGCCTCGCCGACCAGCAGGGAGGCGGCGCCGCCGATCAGGGTCAGCCCGAGCGTGGTGAGAGCGAGGGAGCGCAGCCAGCGCGTGGACGGGGCGCCGGTGGCGATCCGGATTCCGATCAGCGCGATAAGCGGGAGAAGCAGCGCTCCCGGCGGCCCGAACAGGCTGAGCAGCAGGTCGGCGCTCCACGCGCCCGGCGCTCCCACCCAGTTCCTGACGGGACCGGCGGCGGCGGTGTTGAGGGAGGGATCGGTCGAGTGATAGCTGACCAGCGCCAGCAGCAGCAGCAGGCTCGCGGCGCCGAGCGCTCCGCCGATCAGCAAGGCCCAGCTCCGGCGCATGCCGTTCTTCATTCCGGTCCGCCACTGCGCCAGTCTCACCTGACGGGCGCTCTGCGCTGCTGAAGCCGCCATTCCCGTGCCCCAAATGTTCCGAGCCCGACAATGCGCCCCTCGGGACTCCGCGGTCAAGCGCTTGGCGTTGCAGCTTTGCATCGGTAGGGCGGGAAAATCATCTGGAAGGCTGAACATGGATCGCGCGGACGTCATCATCCTGGGCGGCGGGCTCATCGGCCTGACCCTCGCCGTCGCTCTCGGCCGCCACGGCCTCTCGGCGATCGTCATCGATCCCGCCGACCCGGAAAGGAACCTCGCCCCCGCTTTCGACGGCCGGGCGACCGCGGTCGCCAGCGCCTCGTGGCGAATGCTCGAGGCGATCGGAGTCGCCGGGCGGCTGGAGGGCGAAGGCTGCCCGATCCGCTCAATCCGGGTCAGCGAGGGCCTTCAGCCGGGCGGGATCGTCTTCGACGCGCCCGAAGCGGACGACCCGCTCGGAATCCTGGTGGAGAACCGGCGGCTGCGCCAGGTGCTTCGCGAGGCGGCGCTCGAGGCGCCCGGGGTGAAGCTGCTGATGCCGGCGCGGGCGGCGGACATCGTCCGCGACTCGGCCGGAGTCCGGGTCGCGCTCGAGGACGGCCGAGCAATTGCAGGGGCATTGCTGGTCGGAGCCGAGGGCCGCAACTCCCCAACCCGGGAAGCGGCCAACATCCCGCTCGCCCGATGGAGCTACGACCATGCGGCCGTGGTGCTCACCGTCGAGCATGAGCGGCATCACGAAAATGCGGCCTACGAAATCTTCTATCCCTCCGGCCCGTTCGCCGTCCTGCCGCTGTTGCCCGGTACTCGATCGGCGATCGTCTGGTCGGTGCCGGCGGCCGATGCCGCGGCGGTGATCGACCTGCCGGACCGGGCCATGGCCCATGAAATCGCCAAGCGGATGGGCGGCTTCCTCGGGGAGGTGCGGCTGGCCGGGCCGCGCTGGAACTATCCGCTCGGCTTCCATCACGCCGCGACGATCACCGCGGAGCGGCTGGCGCTGGCCGGAGACGCCGCCCACGGCATCCATCCGATCGCGGGGCAGGGCCTCAATCTCGGCTTCCGCGACGTCGCCGCGCTCACCCAGGTCCTGGTCGAAGGCGCCCGCCTGGGCCTGGATCCGGGCGACGCCCAGCTCCTCTCCCGCTACGAGCGCTGGCGCAGCCTCGACACCCTGACCGTCGCCGCCGCCACCGACGGGCTCACGCGGATCTACGGAGTGCCGGGCCGCACGGCCTCGGCGATCCGCCGCTTCGGGATGGGCATCGTCCAGCGTGTAGGGCCGCTCAAGGGCCAGTTCATGGCCGAGGCCAGGGGGGAGAGCGGGGAGTTGCCGCTGCTGCTCCGGGGACTGACGATCTGAAAGGGGCGCCGCCCCAGCGGAGGCTGGGCTCCAGGGGTGAAAGACACCGGCGCCCTTCACCCCCCGGGATCCCAGCCTTCGCTGGGATGACGGATCCGGGCCTCCTCCACCAGCATCACCGGCACTCCGTCGCGCACCGGATAGGCCACCCCCGCCGCCTTGGACACCAGCTCCCGCCGCTCCTCATCCCACCGAAGCGGCGTCCGGGTGATCGGGCAGACCAGCAATGCCAGCAACTCTTCCGTCATTGCAGCGTCTCCGGTCCTTCGGCGCCGCCCGGCACCATCTGCTGGAACTGCATGAACTGGACCAGCAGGTCGCAGCGCTCGGCGATATCGGGCGCCTCGAGCAGGGCCTGCTTCGAGCC
>JASLBD010000112.1 GCA_030146745.1 Allosphingosinicella sp.
TGGATGGAGCGGACGTCGTTCGTGCCGTTCGGGGCCCTGCTGTCGGGCCGGGCCAGGTGGAGCGCTCTGGGGGAGGCCTGGCCGGCCGTGCTCATCGGTGTCGCGCTGTGGCTGGCGGTGACCTGGTTCCACGCGCCCGAAGTGTCGCCGATCGCCGCTCTGACGCGCTAGCCTGTCGTCATTCCGGCGAAAGCCGGAATCCATGAACACTGATGAGCCAATCCCCGCCCGGCGGTGTACATGGATCCCGGATCAAGTCCGGGATGACGGTAGGGGCGCCTCCCCCTCCTGCAGCAGCCTGTCCTGCTCGGTCACCGGCTCGGCCTCGTCGAAGCCGGCGCGGCGGGCGACCGTGGAAGTCGTGGCGACGTCCATCGCGACGTTGCCCGTCGTGCGGACGATATCCGGCAGGGTTTCCACGGCGAGGAGGAGGAGGAGCGGTTCGATCGGAATTCCCATGGCGATGCAGATCGGGGCGATCGCGCTGATGAAGCTGATCGAGCCGGGCAGGCTGATCGAGCCCAGGGTGGTGGTGGCGGCGACGGCGACTCCAGCGGCCATCTGCATCGGCGAGAGCGCGATTCCGAACCAGTGGGCGATGTAGATGGCGACGGCGAGATTCATCGCCGGGCCGGTGGCGCGGAAGAGGGCGACGGCGAGGGGCAGGGTCACCCCGGAGGCGGCGACGGGAACGCCGAGCATCTCCGCGCCCCGAAGCATGGCCGGAAGCGAGGCGAGCGAGGATTGGGTGCTGATCGCGACCGCATGGGCCGGGCCGACGGCGCGGCTGAAAGCGAGGAAGCCGAAGCGGCCGCCGAACACGGCCAGCGGCCAGGCCAGGAACCAGATCACGCAGCCGACCGCCGAGACGATCAGGATATAGTGGAGCAAGGCGCCGAAGGCGGCCGCGCCCGCCTTCGCGCCGACGACATAGGCAAGGGCGAACACCCCGATCGGCGCCAGCCAGAGCACCCAGCCGATGATCACCAGCATGGCGTCGCCGACTGCCCGGAAGAACAAGGTGAGAAGCCGGCGCGGCTCCTCGGGAAGCCTCGTCATCGCGAAGGCGAAGACGATGGTGAAGACCAGCAGCTGGAGGATCTGGTCGTTGGCGGCGGCGGCGACCGGGTTGGTCGGAACGAAGGAGCGGACGAACTGGCCGAAGGTGGGGATCTCGCCGACCTCGCCGGCCGAGACCGAGAGCGCCGACCTGAGGGCGTCGCCGGCGCCCGCCGGCATCGGGAAGAGCTGGAGGAGGAGCGGCGTGAGGAAGACGGACATGATCGCGCCCGTCCACAGCACGGCCATGAACAGGATGACGGCCCGGCCGGCGAGGCGGCCGGAGCGGGCGGCCTCCGCCGAGGCGGTGATTCCGTTGATCAGCAGGGCGACGATCAGCGGCACGATCGTCATCCGAAGAGCGTCGAGCCAGAGGCCGCCGATCGGATCGGCGATCAGGATCGCCTGCGGGGCAAAGGCGGCCCTGGCGGTGAGAATGCCGAGCAGGAGGCCGATGGCCAGAGCGGCGAGGATGCGGGTGGCTTGCGACATTCGAGCGGGTGTAGCGGGGGAGTTGGGGCCGGAATAGTCCTCCCCGCGAGCGAAGCTCCTCCCCATGCGTTCGCATGGGGAGGACAAGCAGCGCTCTGCGCGCTATTCAGCCGAAAACCGTGCAGGAACGACCATGACTCGCAAATTCTTCGGCACCGACGGGATCAGGGGCCGCACCAACCAGAATCCGATGACCGCGGAGATGGCGCAGCGCGTCGGCCAGGCCGCGGGCGCGCATTTCCAGCGGGGCGACCATCGCCACCGGGTGGTGATCGGCAAGGACACCAGGCTTTCCGGCTACATGATGGAGACGGCGCTCATCTCCGGCTTCACCAGCGTCGGCATGGACGTGGTGATGGTCGGGCCGGTGCCGACTCCGGCCGTGGCGATGCTGACCCGCTCGATGCGCGCCGATCTCGGAGTGATGATCTCCGCCAGCCACAATCCCTATACCGACAACGGTATCAAATTGTTCGGTCCGGACGGCTACAAGCTTTCCGACGAGGACGAATCGGCGATCGAGCGGCTGCTCGAGACCGCGCCCAACCTGGTCGACGCGCCGCTGATCGGCCGCTCGCGCAAGATCGAGGATGCGCGCGGCCGCTACATTCATTTCGCCAAGTCGACCTTCCCCGAGGAGCTTCGGCTCGACGGGCTCAAGATCGTCGTCGATTGCGCCAACGGCGCCGCCTACCAGGTCGCCCCGTCGGCCTTGTGGGAGCTGGGCGCCGACGTGGTGGCGATGGGCGTCTCCCCCAACGGCCTCAACATCAACGACGGCTGCGGCTCGACCGCTCCGGCCGCGCTTCAGGCGCGGGTGGTCGAGGAGGGCGCGCAAATCGGAATCGCCCTCGACGGCGACGCCGACCGGCTGATCATCGTCGACGAGCAGGGCCGGATCGTCGACGGCGACCAATTGATGGCGCTGATCGCCATCTTCTTCGCCCGCCGCGGGTTTCTCGAAGGCGACGGGGTGGTGGCGACGGTGATGTCCAACCTCGGCCTCGAGCGCTTCCTCGCCACCAACGGGCTCAAGCTGGTGCGCACCCAGGTCGGCGACCGCTATGTGCTCGAAGCGATGCGGGAGGGCGGCTTCAACGTCGGCGGCGAGCAATCGGGACACATCATCCTGTCCGACCATTCGACCACCGGCGACGGTCTCATCGCGGCGCTGCAGGTGCTCGCCTGCCTGGTCGAGGACGGGCGCCCGGCGAGCGAGATGCTCCACCAGTTCGACCCGCTGCCCCAGCTCCTGAAGAACGTTCGCTTCGGCGGCGGTACGCCGCTCGAGACGGCGGGCGTCAAGACGGCGATCGAGTCGGCCGAGCGTAGGCTCGAAGGCGTCGGCCGGCTGGTCATCCGCAAATCGGGCACCGAGCCGCTGATCCGGGTCATGGCCGAGGGCGAGGACGAGGCGATGGTCGAGGAAGTGGTCGACAGCATCTGCGAGGCGGTGAAGGCGGCGTGACAAGAGCCGCGCATCGTCATGCCGGACTTGATCCGGCATCCACCTTCCCTGGTCTGCCGAAAGGAGAAGGTGGACCCCGGATCAAGTCCGGAGTGACGGGCTGTGGCCGGAAACCAGCATGCTCGAGCTGAGGCCCGATTGCGAGCGCTGCGGGCGCGATCTTCCGCCGGAGAGCGTCGAGGCGCGCATCTGCACTTTCGAATGCACCTTCTGCGCCGAATGCGTCGAGGGCCCGCTGGGCGGAATCTGCCCCAATTGCGGCGGCAATTTCGAGCCTCGCCCGATCCGGCCCATGCACCTGCTGGAGCGGAACCCGCCGTCCACGCTGCGCAAGGGGCCGAAGTGACTCCGCCGCGAATCCTCATCATCGCCGGCTCGGACAGCGGCGGCGGGGCGGGGATCCAGGCCGACATCAAGACGGTGACGATGCTGGGCGGTCACGCCATGACGGCGATCACCGCGATAACCGCGCAAAACAGCCTGGGGGTCGACGCCGTGATGGCGATCCCGACCGAGATGGTGCTTCGGCAGATCGAGGCGGTGCTCTGCGATCTCGGGGTCGATTCGATCAAGATCGGCATGATCGGATCCGCGGAAACGGCGGCGGCGATCGCGGGCAGGATCGAGGGCCTGCGTCACATCCCCGTGGTCTTCGACCCGGTCATGGTCGCGACCAGCGGCTCGGTCCTGGCCGACGAGGCCACGATCGAGGGCTTCGAGCGCCTGATGAACGCCTCGACCCTCGTCACCCCCAACATTCCCGAGCTCGAAAGCCTGGTCGCCGCCCAATTGTCGGACGAGGACGAAATCATCGAGGCGGCCGGAGCCCTCTATCGGAAACATGGTTGCGCCGTCCTTGCAAAAGGCGGCCATTCGGCGGGCCGGACGGTCAGCGACTTCCTGATCTGGGAGAAGGGCACCAACACCCATCACTCCGATCGTCTCGACACTCCCCACACCCACGGAACCGGCTGCACGCTGGCCAGTGCGGTAGCGACAGGGCTTGGCGCGGGGTTGCCGCTCGATCGCGCCGTGGATCGAGGGGTTCATTACACCCACGCGGCCCTCGCCGCCGCTCCTGGCTTTGGCCGCGGCCACGGTCCGATCGGCCACAGCCTGGCGACGACCCCCTATCATCACCTGAAGGCGGCGCTGGACGGCGGCGAGTGGGGCGTCGAGACCTGGGATTCGGTCTGGTCGCCGGCCGGCACGAGGCATTGATCCACAGAATAATGTCGCGAATCCAAGCTTTCACTGGATTGCCGGGCTTCGGCTGAATAGCCTGCGCGCATATGGCCCGCCCCTGCTTCAAGCTCGAGAAAGTCTATCCCGATCCCGTCGCCGGCGTCGACGAAGCGGGCTGCGCGCCGCTCGCCGGGCCGGTGGTCGCCGCCGCCGTGATCCTCGACCGGGAGAAATTCCCGAGGGGAATCGACGATTCGAAGGCGCTTCCGGCCGCCACCCGCGAGGCGATCTGCGCCAAGCTCTACAAGGTCGCCCGGGTCGGGGTCGGGATCGCCACGGTCGAGGAGATCGATCGGATCAACATCTATTGGGCGCGGATGCTGGCCATGGCCCGGGCGGTCGATGCGCTCGGACTCGATCCCGCCATGGTTCTCGTCGACGGCAACCGCTGCCCCAAATGGGAGCGGCCTTCGGTCTCGATCGTCGCCGGCGACTCCAAATGTCGCTCGATCGCCGCCGCCTCGATCGTCGCCAAGGTGACGCGCGACCGGATCATGGCCGACTACGCCCGGGAGCATCCCGGCTATGGCTGGGAGACCAACAAGGGCTATCCGACGCCCGAGCATTATCGCGCCCTCGATTCGCTCGGCCCGACCCCGCTCCACCGCCGAAGCTTCGCTCCGGTGCGCCAGGCGATGATGAACCTGGCCCACGCGGTCGAAGCGCAGGCGGCTGGTTCCGGAGAGCGTTGAGAGCGTTCAGAACTCCCCGGCGACCCACAATTTGTCCGAATCCCACGTTTCGCCCGTGCAGGCGGTGGGCAGCGGCTGAAGGAGGCCCTCACCCCTGAAGTCGGTCGAGGTGGTGCCACCGCCCATCCTGACCTGCTCGCCGACGCGCAGTGGCCGATCCCTGCCGCCGCCGACCACCGGCATGCCGTCCGAATCCAGCGAGAGTCGTGCGCAGGAGGGCCACAGGACCAGGGTTTCGCCGACCATGAGGCAACCGTTCTTCACCTCGAGCGTGCCGGAGAGCGCTGCGTCCATCAGCCGCCCGGGGAACTTGAACTGGGGAAAGTAGCCGGGGGTACCGGGCGGAGCGCGCGAGCCCCTGCATTGTGGCTGCTCCACTCGGGCGTACCCGGCGCCGGGGGACGGGGGAGCGGCCGCGCCGCCACCTGTCCGTCTGTCATCCGGGTGGAGGAGAATTCGAGCCTGACCGGGTGGCCGAGCAGGCGCTCCAGCTCGGGTTCGGCGCCGTGGGCGCGCTCGACGTCCGCGCCCACGGCGTAAACGTCGAGCATCACCTCGCCGGTGCGCTCGTCGACACCGGTGCCCATCAGACCGGGGAGCCGGGCGCCGATCGCGGGCATGGAGGCGGCGATCTTTTCCAAAGTCTCCGCCAGCGTCGCGGCCGCGCCGGCGAGGAACTGGATTCGCATCCGGTCGCTGCCGGTGCCGATCCAGCGGTCGGCCACCGGCGCCTCGCCCTTCAGGCGGACGACGAGGCGGTAATCGTCTTCGCTCTCGAGGTAGAGGCCAGCCAGCCTGTCGGCGAACTCGCGCCGAAGCTTGGATACCTGGGGGGCCGACACTTCCTGAAGCCGGAGCCGCCTCGCCGCCTCGGCCTCGCCGATGCCGCTTCCCCGCGCCGCTTCGGCGGCGTCCGGGTAGCGCGCGCTCCCCGCGGGCTGGACCGGGTCGATTCGCCGTGGCTCCTCGGCCTGAGCCGCGCTCGTGGCGAGCCAGGCGACCAGAATCGGGAGGAGTGACGCCGCCATTCGCGAATCATGGAGGGCCCCGCCTTGACTCAGGCTGACCGAACCGCCGCCGGCAACGCCCCCCGCACTTCGGGCGGCGATTGAGTCCTTTCGGCCACACCCACATCATCTTGAGTCCGCTCCCGCCGGGGGGACTCCATTAGTAGCGGAGACTCGTTTCGTTCCCGGCATGTTAACCCTATTCTCAACCTCGGGCCGTAAACCCTTGTTGTTGACCGCGGACTCCGGCTGACTCAGGCTGGTGTCTGGACGAACCGGGGGGCGGTATCGAATGACTGCACATGTGCGCTTGGGATCGAGGGCGAAAAGCGCATCGCCGCCGGTCCCGGATCCCGCGCTGCCCCTGAACCGGATCCTCCAGGAAGATTGCATCGCCGCGATGGCGCGCCTGCCGGCGGGCAGCATCGACATGGTCTTCGCCGATCCGCCCTACAATCTGCAGCTGGGCGGCGATCTGTTCCGGCCCGAAGGCGGGCTGGTCGACGCGGTCGACGACGATTGGGACAAGTTCGCGACGTTCGCCGCCTATGACGAGTTCACCCGCGCCTGGCTCAAGGAAGCGCGGCGAATCCTGAAGCCGAACGGCACGCTCTGGGTGATCGGAAGCTACCACAACATCTACCGGGTCGGAGCCGCCCTTCAGGACGCCGGCTACTGGATCCTGAATGACATCGTCTGGCGGAAAGCCAATCCGATGCCGAACTTCCGCGGCACCCGCTTCACCAACGCCCATGAAACGCTGATCTGGGCGAGCCGCAGCGAGGACAGCCGCTACACGTTCAACTACCGGGCGATGAAGGCGCTCAACGACGAGCTG
>JASLBD010000113.1 GCA_030146745.1 Allosphingosinicella sp.
GCGGTGACCGAGCGGATCGAGCTGATGGTCGCGGTCCGGCCCAATTTCCACCAGCCGGCCCTGTTCGCCAAGCAGGCGGCGAATATCGACAATATCAGCGGCGGGCGGCTGTCGCTCAACGTCGTCTCCTCCTGGTGGGCCGACGAGGCGACCCAATACGGCCTTCAGTTCGACCAGCATGACGATCGCTACGCCCGGACCCGGGAATGGCTCGACGTGGTCGACGGGCTGTGGAGCGAGAAGCGCTTCACCTATGAGGGCGAGCGCTACCGGCTGAAGGACGCGATCTGCGAGCCCAAGCCGGTGAGCAGGCCCCGCCCGACAATCTATGCCGGAGGCGAGAGCGACACGGCCAAAACGATGATCGCGGCGCAGTGCGATGCCTATGTCATGCACGGCGATCCGGTCGCGGCGGTGGCGCCCAAGATCGCGGACATGGAGGCGCGGCGCGAACGGATCGGCAAGCCGGCGATGCACTATGGCATGGCCGCCTATGCGATCGTCCGCGACAGCGAGGCCGAGGCGAAGCGAGAGCTGGACCGGATCACCGCGCTTCCGCCCGAGCCGCCCAGGGGCTTCGACAATTTCGACCAGTGGCTGTCCGGCACCCAGCTCGAGCGCGAGCTGAAGCTCCAGGAATATTCGGTGTCCAACCGCGGCCTCAGGCCCAATTTCGTCGGCACGCCCGAGCAATTGCGCGAGCGGATCGAGGAATATGAAGCGGCCGGGCTCGACCTCCTCCTGCTCCAGATGAGCCCGCAGGCGGAGGAGATGGACCGCTTCGCCGGCCAGGTCATCGCGCCGATGAAGAGTGAATGTCGCTAGGGACCCTCACCAGCGACTGTCCCGCCGCGGGCGGTTGAAAAAGCGCGCTTTCCAGCCTATCTTCCGATCCATCCATTCCGCGCCTTTCCAGATCACGGTCGGGGCACGAGAGCTAAGCGAAACCGGCAATTCGGGACGGACCGCCACGGGCGAGTCTCCACAGGAGTGGCAGCAATGAACGCACCGAACACGAGCCTCAGGGGGCTCGACCTCGCCGCGGAGATCGACCGGCTGCGCAAGCAGCGCAACGCCGTCATCCTCGCCCATTATTACCAGACCCCGCAAATCCAGGACCTCGCCGATTTCGTCGGCGACAGCCTCGATCTGTCGCGCAAGGCGGCCTCCACCGACGCGGACGTCATCGCCTTTTGCGGCGTTCGCTTCATGGCCGAGACCGCCAAGATTCTCTCGCCGCACAAGATCGTCGTCCTCCCCGACATGAACGCCGGATGCAGCCTCGAGGACAGCTGCCCGCCCGACCAGTTCAAGGCGTTCCGGGAGGCCCATCCGGACCATATCGCGCTCACCTACATAAATTGCTCGGCGGCGGTGAAGGCGCTGTCCGACATCATAGTCACCAGCTCGTCGGCCGAGATCATCCTCTCGCAGATCCCGAAGGAGCAGAAGATCATCTTCGGGCCGGACAAGAATCTCGGCGGCTATCTCGCCCGCAAGACCGGCCGCGACATGCTGCTCTGGCCGGGCGTGTGCATCGTCCATGAAGCTTTCTCGGAGACCGAGCTTCTGAAGCTCAAGGCGCTTCATCCGGGGGCGCCGGTGCTCGCCCATCCCGAATGCCCGCCGCAGATCCTCGATCATGCCGATCTGGTCGGCTCGACCAAGGCGATCCTGGACTATGCTTTGTCGTCGCCATCGGACGTCATGATCGTCGCCACCGAGCCCCACATCATGCACCAGATGGAGAAAGCGGCGCCGCACAAGAAATTCATCGGGGCGCCCGGCGCGGACGGCAATTGCAACTGCAACATGTGCCCGTACATGGCCCTCAATACGATGGAGAAGCTCTACGTCGCGCTCCGCGATCTCGAGCCGCGCATCGAGCTGGACGAGGATTTGCGGCTGGCGGCCAAGAAGTCGCTCGACCGGATGCTGGAGATGGCCGGGCGCACTGTGGGGCAGGGCGACGTCGGCCGGCCGGTGATCGCGGGCGGGTAGGGCTAAATCCCTCTCCCCGGCGGGGAGAGGGCAGGGTGAGGGGGCTCGGCGTCCGAGAAAAGTCGCGGCCGCCGAACCCCCTCACCCCAACCCTCTCCCCCCAGGGGAGAGGGGGACCGGGGGTGAAGACATGGGCGCCCTTCACCCCCTGGGATGCCAGCCTTCGCTGGCATGACGGATGGGGACGCGCTAATCGCTTCCCCAGCACAGTACCGGAGACCGCCCTTGAATCGCTTCCTCGTCCCCGCCGCTTCCCTGCTCCTCCTCGCCGCCGCTCCGGCCGCCTCGGACGATCCCTATCTCTGGCTGGAGGAAGTGGAGGGCAAGCGCGCGCTCGATCAGGTCAAGGAATGGAACGCCGCGACCGAGGCGCAGCTCACCCGCGATCCCAAGTTCGAAAGCTACCGCCAGCGCGCTCTCGCCATCCTCGACGACAAGGAGCAGATCGCCACCCCGGACCAGATATTGGGCGACAAGGTCGCGAATCTCTGGCGTGACGCGAGCAACCCGCGCGGCCTCTGGCGGATCTCGCCGCTCGCCGCCTATCGCGCCGGCAAGCCGCAGTGGCGCACGGTGATCGACGTCGACGCGCTCGGCAAGCAGGAAGGCAAGAGTTGGGTGTGGCACGGCGCAAATTGCCTCGCGCCCCAATATCGCCGCTGCCTCGTGTCGCTGAGCCCGGGCGGCACCGATGCCGACGTGGTTCGCGAGTTCGATCTCGGCACCGGCCGTTTCGTCGCGGGCGGCTTCGTCATTCCCGAAGCCAAGAGCAGCGTGACGTGGGTCGATTCCGATACCCTGCTCGTCGGAACCGATTACGGCGAGGGGAGCCTGACCAAGTCCGGCTATCCGCGGATCCTCAAGATGTGGAAGCGCGGCACTCCGCTCGCCTCGGCTCGCACCCTGTTCAAGGGCGAGGCCGGCGATGTCAGCGTCGATCCGATCGCGATCCAGAGCGCCACGAGGCGCTGGGTGTTCGTCGACCGCGGCAAGACCTTCTGGACCAACGAGCGCCATCTGCTGACCCCCGCCGGAGGGCTGGTGCCCGTGCCGCTTCCGGCCGACGCCGAGCTGGAGGACGTGATCGGCGACCAGCTCATCGCCAAGCTTCAGAGCCCGCTCGGGGCTTTTCGCGCCGGCACCCTGGTCGCTTATTCGCTTCGCGACATCCTCGCCCGAGGCACCGCTCTGCCCCGGCTGGTGATGGCGCCGACGGCGAAGCAGGCGATCGAGGAGGTTTCGGCGTCCGACAACGTACTTTGGGTCAAGGCGCTCGACGACGTGTCGGGCAAGTTGTTCGCCCTCACTCCGAGGAAGAACGGCACCTGGGCCTCGCGCTCGATCGCCCTTCCGGCGAACAGCACGGTCCACCTGCTCTCGGTAGGCGGTAAGCCGGACCTCGCCTTCGCCACCGTCGAAGGCATGCTGACACCGCCCGCGCTCTACGCGGTGCAGCGCGGCGGCCGGCCGTCGCTGGTCCAGCGCCTGCCCGCGAAGTTCGACGCCTCGACCCGAACCGTCGAGCAGCGCTTCGCGACCTCCAAGGACGGCACCAAGGTCCCCTATTTCCTCGTCCGCCGGAAGGGTGTGGACGGGCCCGTGGCCACCCTGATCCACGCTTATGGCGGGTTCCGCGCCGCCCAGACTCCCGGCTACCTCACCGGCCAGCCCTATCGCGCCGGGCCGCTCGGGATGTTCTGGACCGAGGAGGGCAATGCCTATGTCCTCGCCAACATCCGCGGCGGCGGCGAATACGGGCCCGATTGGCACAAGTCGGTGCTTCGCGAGAACCGCCAGAAAAGCTTCGACGATCTCCATGCCGTCGCCGAGGATCTGATTCGGACGGGAGTGACCGAAAAAGGCAAGATCGGCATTTCCGGCCGCTCCAACGGCGGAGTCCTGGTCGGCGCGGCGATGAACCAGCGGCCGGACCTCTATTCGGCGGTCATTTCGGGATCCCCGCTCCACGACATGAAGCGCTATTCGCACCTGCTGGCCGGAGCGTCGTGGATCGACGAATATGGCGATCCCGACAAGCCGGAGGACTGGGCCTTCCTGTCGAAATATTCGCCCTACCAGAATCTGAAGAAGGGCGTCCGCTACCCGGCCGTCTTCTTCTACAGCTCGACCAAGGACGACCGGGTCCACCCCGGCCACGCCCGCAAGATGGCGGCGCGGCTGGAGGAATATGGCAACCGCTTCTACTTCCACGAATATCTGGAAGGCGGCCACAGCGTCGGCGCCGACAATGCCGAGGACGCCAAGCGGGCGGCCCTGCTGATGGCGTACCCGAGGCGCGAGCTGGCCGGGGTGGGGCGGTAGGCGCTCTTAAATCCTCCCCTGCATTCGCAGGGGAGGGGACCATGCGAAGCATGGTGGAGGGGCCTTGCTGAGTCCGGAAGAACCCCTCCACCGCGCTTCGCGCGGGCCCCCTCCCCGCGAAATCGCGGGGAGGAATTAAGCTAAGGAATGCGCGTGACCTTCTCACTTCCCGGCTTCGATCTCGACTCCTTCGTCCGCTCGACCCTGGCCGAGGACCTCGGCGAGGCCGGCGACATTACCTCCGAGGCCGTCATCCCCGCCGACGCCCGCTTCGCCGGCGCGATGGACAGCCGCGAAGCGATCGTCGCGGCCGGACTGCCAATCGCGGAAGCCTTTTTTCGGACGCTCGACCCCAAGGTCGCGATCGACTCACTCGTCCGTGACGGCGATGCCGTCGAAGCGGGCTCCGACCTGCTCCGGCTGCGCGGCAAGGCCCGGGCTTTGCTCACCGCCGAGCGCTCGGCGCTCAACATCGTCCAGCATCTGTCCGGAATCGCCACCCTCACCCGGCGCTATGTCGAGGCGATCGCCGGAACCGGCGCGATCCTCCTCGACACCCGCAAGACGATCCCCGGCCTTCGCCGCCTCGAAAAATACGCCACCCGGATGGGCGGGGCGCGGAACCACCGGATGGGCCTGTGGGATTCGGCGATGATCAAGGACAACCATGTCGCCGTCGCCGGCTCGGTCGCCGAAGCGGTGCGCCGGGCGGCGGCGGCGGGGATCGGGCGGATCGTCGTCGAGGTCGACCGGCTCGATCAGATCGAGCCGGCGCTGGACGCGGGCGCCACGCACCTGCTGCTCGACAATATGGACGCGCCGATGCTGCGCGAGGCGGTGGCGCTGGTCGCCGGGCGCGTGCCCACCGAAGCGAGCGGCGGAGTGACCCTCGAGACGATCCGCGCCAAGGCGGAGACCGGGGTCACCTACGTCTCGGTCGGCCGGATCACCCAGTCCGCGCCGGCCGCGGATATCGGCCTCGATTTCGCCGCAGCGTGAAATCGCGATTTCGGCTTCGCCGCGGGCCGACATACCTCTAAATGAACCGGCAAACAGGGGAGACGGAAATATGCGGCCGCCATCGATCGTCAACTTCACCCGAGTCGTTCTGCTTTCGCTGGCGATCGGAATCCTCGCCACATGGCTGTCATGGGCCAAAGTGGAGGA
>JASLBD010000418.1 GCA_030146745.1 Allosphingosinicella sp.
AGCTGATCCGATCCGAGAGGGGCTTCGCCGCCCAGGTGACGGAGGCCGGGGACGAGCTTTACGTCTTCATGCTCGAAGATGCGAGGACCGGCCAGATCCGCGGCACCTGCCAGATCTTCGGAATGGTCGGAGTCGACACGCCTTTCTACTCCTACCGGATCAGCACCCTCACCCAGACCTCGAAGGCGCTCGGCCAGACCTTCCGCAACGAGATGGTGACCCTGACCACCGACCTCGAAGGCTCGTCAGAGGTGGGTGGACTCTTCCTCCATCCCGGCGAGCGCGCCGGCGGGCTCGGGATGCTGCTCGCGCGCAGCCGCTACCTCTTCATCAAGCTCCACCGCGAACGCTTCGCCAGGCGCATCATCGCCGAGCTTCGCGGGGTCATCGACGAGAAAGGCGGCTCGCCCTTCTGGGACGCGATCGCCGGCCGCTTCTTCGGGATGACCTTCCAGGAAGCGGACGAGTTCAACGGCGCCCACGGCACCCAGTTCATCGCCGACCTGATGCCCAAGACTCCCATCTACACCGCCATGCTTCCGGAAAGCGCCCGGGCGGTGATGGGCGTCCCCCACCCCTCGGGGCGGGCGGCGATGAAGATGCTCGAGCGCGAAGGCTTCCATTTCGACTGCTATATCGACATTTTCGACGGCGGCCCGACCATGACCGCCGCCCTCGACCAGGTCCGGACGATCCGCGAATCGCGCGAGCTGGTGGTGGAGGCGGTGGCCGAGACGGTGGAGGGGCCCAGCATGATGCTTGCGCACGGCCGGCTCGAGGGGTTCGCCGCCTGTTGCGGCGACGTCCGGATCTCGCCGGAGGAGAGTGCCACGATCACCCGGGAGACCGCCCTCCTGCTTGGAGCCGGGCCGGGCGACACCCTGCTCGCCATGGGCCGGTAGATGCCGCTCGCCGAGATCAATTTCGACGGAATCATCGGCCCGAGCCATAATTATTCGGGCCTGAGCCTCGGCAATATCGCCTCGGCCACCAACAAGGGCCTGGTCTCGCACCCGCGCGCCGCGGCGCTTCAGGGCCTCGAGAAGATGCGGCACAATCTGAGCCTCGGCCTGCCCCAGGGCCTGCTCCTCCCCCACCGCCGGCCCGACCGGGCCTGGCTGGCCGAGCTCGGCACCCGGATCGAGGACGTGCCGGCCTCGCTGCGTCCCGCCGCTTTCTCGGCCTCGGCGATGTGGGCGGCGAACGCCGCCACCGTCTCTCCGGCCCCGGACACGGCCGACGGCCGCTGCCACCTCACCGTAGCCAATCTCAGGACCATGGCCCATCGAAGCCACGAATGGCCCGAAACCCTCGCCCAGCTCCGGCTCGCCTTCGCCGACGAGGCGCGCTTCGCGGTCCACCCTCCGGTGCCCGCCACGTTCGGCGACGAAGGCGCGGCCAACCACATGCGCCTGTGCGCGGGCCATGGCGAGCCGGGGGTGGAGGTCTTCGTCTACGGGATCCGCGGCGGCCCCTTCCCGGTCCGCCAGCATGACGAGGCGAGCCGGGCGATCGCCCGCCTCCACGGCCTCGACCCGGAGCGCACCCTGTTCGTCGCCCAGTCGGAGGAGGCGATCGCCGCCGGCGCCTTCCACAACGACGTCGTCGCCGTCGCCAACGAAAACGTCCTCTTCGCCCATGAGCAGGCCTTCGAGGCGAGGCCGGGCTTCTACGCGGAGCTGAAGCGGCTTCTGCCCGGTCTCGAGATCGTCGAGGTCCCGGCGAGCGCGGTCACTCTCGAGGACGCGATCCGGAGCTATCTGTTCAACGCCCAGTTGGTCACCCTGCCGGCCGGCGGAATGGCGCTGATCCTGCCCGAGGAAGCGCGCGAAACTCCCAGCGTCTGGACCTGGCTTCAGGCCATGGTCGCCGGCAACGGCCCGATCCGCGAGCTCGCCGTCGTCGACGTCCGCCAGTCCATGGCCAATGGCGGCGGGCCGGCCTGCCTGAGGCTGAGGGTGGTCGCCGAGCCGGAGGCGGTCGATCCGCGGTTCATGGTCGACGAGACGAAGCTGGACCGCCTCGCCGCCGTGGTCGACGCCGAATGGCCGGAGCGGATCGAGCCCGATGACCTGCTCGACCCGGCGATGTGGGCGCAGATGGAGGGCGCGAGGGCGGCGCTGCTCGGTGTGTTGGGGCTGGAGGAGCTGATCTAGCCGTCATGCCAGCGAAGGCTGGCATCCATGTCAACTCCGGGACCGTTCTCCGACTCCGCATGGACCCCAGCATTCGCTGGGGTGACGGATAAACATCATCTCGGGGCCCCCTCCTCGTTCTTCGCCCGCCGGGGC
The DNA here is from genome assembly GCA_030146745.1 of Allosphingosinicella sp. The sequence continues at coordinate 2,292 of JASLBD010000418.1, forward strand.
CTCAGCCTTCGCCGGGGCGACGAGCATTACCCCTCCGCGCTCCAGAAGATGTCGATCGGGGACTCGATTCCGGCGAGGACCCGGCCGATCGGGGCGGAGGAGAGCGGGCCTTCCTTGATCGCCTGCTCGAGCGTCGCCCGCTTCTGCGCCCCGGCGATGACGACCATGATCGCGCGGGCCGAGGTCAGTGCCGGCGCGGTCAGGGTGACCCGTTCGACGGGGGCGGTCTCGGGCATCGGATCCGGCTTCACCCCAACGGCCCGGCGCTCGCGCGGGCCGGCGACGGCGCGCTCGAGATCGGGGCCGGGGAAGATGCTCGCGGTGTGGCCGTCGGCGCCCATTCCGAGGCAGGCGAGGTCAAGCGGCCAGCCGAGCAGAGACAGCCGGGCATCGGCGAGCCGGCCCGCCTCCTGGCGGTCGCCGAGCGCCGCCTCGTCGACCAGCGAAACCAGGTCGGCGCCCCTCGCGGCGAAATGGCCTTCGAGCTTGCGGTAGTTGCTGAGCGGGTCGCCGAGCGGCACCAGCCGGTCGTCGGTCGGCATGATCGTCACCTTCGACCAGTCGATCGCCTTCGACTTCGCCAGCTGGGCGAAGATGAGATCGGACGTCGAGCCGCCGGGCAAGGCGATCCGGGCGCCCTTGTGCGCCTCGACCGCGCTTTCGATGACGAAGCCGATATCCCCCGCGGCCTGAGCGGCCATCTCCTTGGCGGAGTCGAACTCCCACCATTCGATCTCGTCCATTCTCTCGTGTCTCTCTCGTTGCGGCGTTGAGCGGCAAGGAACCCCCGCCGAGCGAAAGCCGTTCCAGCCGCGACCGCCTTAGGGAGACAAACCATGCCTGCCAAATCGAAAGCGCAGCAGAAAGCCGCCGGCGCCGCTTTGTCCGCCAAGCGCGGCGACACGCCCAAGAGCAAGCTCCAGGGCGCCTCGAAGCAGATGGCCTCGTCGATGAGCGAGAAGCAGCTCGAGGAGCTCGCCTCGACCAAGCGCAAGGGCAAGCCCGAGCGGGCAAACGACTGAAACAGCGCTGTTCCCACGCCAAATCCGGGGAGCAACAAGCGGATAGTTACCAACGTCTTAGCCTTACCCGTTCATCGTCCGGCAGCAGCCGGGGCCGCATCAGGGCGGCCTAACAGCGGAGGCGAGGATGGACGCGTTGGTGGAGGTGCCGGAGCCGGGTGACGAGCGGGCGGATGAAGCGCGCCCCCAGGCCCCGATCTGGGCCGAGCCGCGGCATTTGTTCTTCTTCCGGCTCGGGACCCTGCTCGGCGAGGACGAGCAGCGGCCGGTCGAGATACTGGCCCTCGCCGAAAGCGGGGCCATCGTCCGGATCGGCGAGAGCCTTCAGGAAGGGGCCCGCCTGGTCATCGAGCTCAACTCCCACCACCGCTTCCCGGTGCGGGTCGAATGGTCTTCCGACACTCTGGCCGGCCTCGAGTTCGAGGATCGCGGCCTGGTGCGCGAAACCCTGGCGGCGCGCGACCGCGGCCACCCTTATCGGGCGCCGCGGCTGGAGCTTGCGGCGGAAGTCGTGCTGCGCATGGGCGAAACCTGCGTCACAGCGCAGGCCAGGGACGTTTCGGAAGGCGGGATCAAGGTCGAGCTGGCCGAGCCCGAACATGTCGGGCGCGAGGCGAGCGTGATCGTTCCGGGAATGCCGCCGGTGGCCGGCCGGATCCTGTGGTGCCGCAACGGCCGGGCCGGAATCTCGTTCGAGCGGCCCCTGCCCTTCCGAACCCTGATCGACTGCCTCACCCGGAAGCCGAAGGCGCAGCCGGAGACCTAGGCTCCTTTCGCTCGCTTCCACTTGGCGGCGAAGCGGGCTCTCCTTCCCGACATTCCGGCGAAGGCCGGAATCCATGAACACCCGCCGAACTCGAACCCGACCGGCGGTGTTCATGGATCCCGGATCAAGTCCGGGATGACGGGTACAGCTCCGGTCCATTTTTCGACGATGCGCGCGGTCCACGGGCTGATGTCGTCCGGCAGCCGCCCGGGATCGAACTCGCGCACCGCCTCGATCTCCAGGCTTCGCCGGGGCCGGTAGACGACGTCGCGGACCAGGAAGAAAGCGGAGCGGTCGCCGGCATGGGCGGAATCGGGCCGGCCGTCCTCGAGCCGCTCGATCCGGCCATGCGCGACGAGACCGATCTCCTCCCTGAGCTCGCGCAGGATCGCGGCCTCCGGCGTCTCCTTCCGCCCGCGGCCGCCGCCGGGCAGGCGCCAGCCGGGAGCGTAGGTGAGGAGGACCAGCACCACCTTGCCCCGCTCCGTCAGCGGCAGGGCATGGACTCCGGGACGGGGCGGCCCGGTCACCTTCCACAACGCGCGGCGCAGACCGTGGAGGAAGGTGAAGACGATCCGGATCAGGCGGCGCGGCCGGCTCATCCGCTCAGTCTATCCTGAGAAGGCGTCGAGATCGTCATGCGCCTTGCTCCGCCGGCCCAGGCGAGAGTCGTGGACCGCCAGCCCTTGTCCCCCAGCCGGCGCGCGTGGAGGGCGCTCGCCGACCAGCGGGTCTCGTTCTCGTCCGGCTCGAGCTGCTCGGGGCCGATGAGCCGCGCCCAGCTCGCCTGCAGCGACAGCGAGGGCGCCGGGCTCCAGGAAATTCGCGCCGCGGTCGAATCGAGCGGGCCGGTCTCGATATCGAAGCGCCGCTGGTCCGGCTCGCGGCCGTTGAAGCGGGACGCCTCGAGCTTGGCGTCGCCTGCGACCAGGCCGGCGGTCACGACCCCGAAGACGATATGGGTGGAATCGAGCCAATGGTGGCTGATCCGGGCCAGAGGCGAATCCATCGCGGCGACCCGGGGCATGAAGGTCGGCGGACCGAAAG
>JASLBD010000463.1 GCA_030146745.1 Allosphingosinicella sp.
TCCCGCACCGGCAGGTTGAAGCGCGTCGGCGTCCGGTTCTCGGGCGCGCCGCGGCCGTGGCGGACCTCGGGACGGGGCATGTTCCTGTTATGGGGCTAAAACACGAACGGAGCAAGAACTATATGCTGTGGATGCTATGCGAGCCTGACGCGTTTTCTTATCCCTCTCCCCAGCGGGGAGAGGGTAGGGAGAGGGGGTACGGCGCTTGCGGCCGATCTCGGCCGACGAAACCCCTCACCCCAGCCCTCTCTCCCTGGGGAGAGGGGGAGCCGAAGGGAAGCCGCCGCAGCCAAACCGTCGCGAAAGCCGGGGAGGCAATCAGTCCGTCCCGTAGGCCAGCCTGGTCTCGTCCGCCTTGAGCCGGACCGCGTTCGCTCCGGCCATTCCGGGGAATTTCGGCCACATGCCCTGCGCCAGCGCCGCCCGGCTCGGTCCCGGCTTGCCGGCGTCCTCCTCGTAAATCCAGTAATTGCGGAGCACGATCGGCACGTAGCCGCGCGTTTCCCAATAAGGCAGAGACTCGATGTAGAGGAGGGGATCGCCCTTGTCGAAACGGCGGGCGTTCCATTCCGCGACCGGCACCGGTCCCGCATTGTAGGCGGCGATCACCTTGGGAAGCAGGCCGCCGGTCGCGCCATGATCGCGAAGCTTCTCGATATAGCTTTGCCCGAACTCGATATTGGCGGCCGGGCTGGCCAGCATCTGCCGGTCGAAAGGCTCGCCTCGGGCCCGCGCGATGTCGCCGGCGGTTCCGGGCCGCACCTGCATCAGCCCGACCGCCCCGGCGGGGCTGACCACCGAAGTGCGGAAGTTCGATTCCTGGAGCGCATGGGCGAAGGCGAGCGAGGGATCGACCCGCCAGCCGCGGGTCGGCTGCCAGTCGGGGCGAGGATAACGGGCGGCGAAGTTGACGCTGGCTCCGCGCGGAGCGTTGTGCGCGAGCCAATATTGGGCTCCCGCGAGGTTGAGGTCGGCGGCGAGGTGGAGAAGTTCATTGTGGTCGCCGGCGCCTCCGATCCGGGCCTGGTGGCGAAGGAACTGGTCGGCGAGGTCGGTTTCGCCGATCTCCGCCAAAGCCAGGGCGGCGCGGACGTTGGGCTTGCCGGCAATTCCGCGCCATTCGGCGTCGCGGTAATTGTGAAGGCCCGTCGCGCCGGGACCGCTGATCCCCAGAGCCGTCGTGGCGATGAGGCCGTAAAAGGTCTCCTTCTGCCGGGCGGCGGAGCGCAGATGACCCTGGACCCGCTCGGGCCTTCCGCACATCATCTCGGCCCGGGCGGTCCAGTAATGGGCGGCGGCGGCCAGCTCGACGTCGGTCGAGCGGCCGGCGACATGTCCGAAAGCGTCGGAGGCACCCTTGCAGTCGCCCTCGCGCCAGGCGGCGAGGCCCTCCGACCAGGCGCCGTGGATCGCCCATTCGCCGCTCCCGGCGCGGGCCAGGGCGGCGAGGCGCCGGGCGTCGCGGTCGTTGCCGACGATGTAATAGGACCAGGCGATCCGCTGCTGAAATTCGGTACGCGCCTGGGGTCCGAGTCGGTCCTGCCGCTCGCTGAAGATCGCTTCGGCCTCGTAGGGCCTGTTGTCCTTGATCAGCGGCTGGACCAGAGGCTCGAGCTCGGCGGCGGCCGGGTCGCCCTTGGTCGACTCCGCGCGCGACCTGCGCGGTTGGCTGCCCACCCAGACCAGCTTCTGCGCCTCCGGCAGGCCCGGCAGCGCGGTCGCGCCTCGGGTCTGGGCCAATCGGGCGATCTGCTCCGCCTTGGGCATTTCGGGCGAGCGCTGGACGAGGGCGAGGAGCTCGGAAAGCTCGACCTTGGGCGACCCCTTGGCGAGGAACAGCTCGGCGCGCGCCGCATTGTGGAGCGGGCCTTCCGGCAAGGCGGCGAGCCGGGCCGAGGCGCCGAGCCAGTCGTTCGCCCGGATGGCGTAGAAGATTTCGCGATAGCCGCTGCGCTGGTCCGGGGTCAGCGACGCCGACACCTGCGCTCGGGAACCGGCGCTGTCGTCGGCGAAGGCCGGGGCGGCCGGCACGGCGAGCGCCGCGGCCAGCAAAAGGGGTTTAAGACGGGTCATTATTCACCTCTTCGATCAGCATCTGGAGGTCGGCCCAGGCCATGGCCTTGAGGCGCGGCGAATCCAGCAATTGTCGGGGAGCAATGGTTGCCAGAGCCTTGACGGGTCCGGCGTGGGTCGCGATCTCGTGCCAGCGTCCCCGCGCCTGCGGCACCGACAGGCCGACCAGGGCCTTGGCGCAGGCATCGCCGAAGAGCAGGACCGCTTTGGGGGCGGCTAGCCCGATATGGTGGCGGGCCAAAGCGGCGCAGCTCTTCATCGACTCGCTGTTGAGCTGTCCGGACGGCGAGCGGATGCAGGACAAGGCGGCCAGATAGACGGAGCCGCGGTCGCGGCCGATGGCGGCGAGCATCCGCTCGAACAGCCGTCCCGCCTCGCCGCTGATCAAGGTTCCGGCGGTGCAATCCTCGCCGGTGGGCATGTCGGCCAGGATCATCAGCCCGGAAGTCGGATCGCCGGCCGGGCAGACCCGCGGCGCGGCGGGCGCCGCGAAGGCCAGGCGGTCGCTCGAGGCGAGCCAGGCCTGGAACAGGTCGAGCTGGTCCGGGAGGATGTCGGCGGGAGCTTCGGCGGCCGCCGGGGCCGGCTGAGGCGCCTCCTTCGCTTTCGGCCGCAGCCAGTCGCGCGGGTCCTCGTCGACGAGCGTGTCGACGCCCGCTTCGGCCCACCAGCTCAGCGCGCTTTCGGCATCAGCCGGCGATAATGTATCGCTTCCCCGCTCCACTTCGCCATGGAGTCCGCTCCGGGCGGGCTGGTCAACCTCAAATTCCCTATCTATCTGCAAGACGTTGGCTGCCTGCGACGACGTGAGTTGCCGGTGCCCGCCACAGGAGCGCCTTGATGTCCGAACGCGAGTCGATGCCTTATGACGTGGTGATCGTCGGCGCCGGGCCGGCAGGCCTCGCCGCGGGCATCCGCCTCAAGCAACTGGCCGAAGAGGCTGGCCGCGAGCTCAGCGTCTGCGTCCTCGAAAAGGGCTCCGAGGTGGGAGCGCATATCCTTTCGGGCGCGGTCATCGATCCGCGGGCGATCGAGGAGCTTCTACCCGATTG
>JASLBD010000464.1 GCA_030146745.1 Allosphingosinicella sp.
GGTGCTGCTCGGGATCGGCCTCACCGTGCTCGGAGTGCTTTCCGCGTCCGCCGCCAACATCCTCCAGGCCAGCCGGGGGCTGGCGGCCTGGCCGCTCGCCACCCTGCTCGCCTGGGGAATGGTCTACGGAATCGTCGCCAATGCCCTGTTCGCCTTCGCGGTGGCGGGGCCGCCGGTGATCGAGAGCCGGCCGGCTTACTGGTTGGGCCTCGTCTATCTCGGCCTGTTCGCCTCGGCCCTGGCCTTCCCGCTCTATTTCGCCGTGATGCGCGCCGTCGGCCCCGGCAAGGCCGCTTATTCGAGCGTGCTCGTGCCGATCCTGGCGATGGTCTTCTCGACCATCTTCGAAGGCTACCGCTGGTCGGCTTTGGCCGTCGCGGGGGGGTTGGTCGCGCTGGCAGGACTGGTCATCGCCCTGAGGTCGAGGGCCGCGGCCAGCTAGATCCGGCCCGCATTGCACCGTCCCGCCCCCGCGCCTAAGTCCGCGTCATGCTCGATGTCCAGAACGCCGCCGCCGCTCCGCCCTCCGCCATCCGCCGCGAGGATTACCGGCCGCCGGACTGGCTGGTGCCCTCGATCGAGCTGGAATTCGATCTCGGCGCGGAGCGGACCAGCGTGAGGTCGCGGCTGAGCGTGACCCGCAACGGGGACCACGACCGGCCGCTCCGGCTGGACGCGCAGGGGCTGAAGCTGGTCGAGCTCAGGATCGACGGCGCGCCGGCGGAGCATTGCCTCGAGGGCGAGCTGCTGACGGTCGCGCCGGGCGGCGGCACGGCGATCGTCGAGACCCTCGTGGAGCTGGAGCCGGCCGCGAACACCCAGCTCATGGGCCTTTACGAATCGGGCGGCATCCTGTGCACCCAGTGCGAAGCGGAAGGGTTCCGCCGGATCACGCCCTTCCCGGACCGGCCCGACATACTCTCGCGCTACCGGGTCCGGACGATCGCCGACAAGGCCGCCTATCCGGTGCTTCTTTCGAACGGCAATCAGGTCGGCGCCGGCGACCTCGAGGGCGGCCGCCACTGGACGGAATGGGACGATCCTTTCCCCAAGCCCTGCTACCTGTTCGCCCTCGTCGCCGGCGACCTCGCCGCCAATCGCGACAGCTTCACCACCCGTTCCGGCCGCACGGTCGATCTCGGCATCTGGGTCCGCGAGCCGGACCTGGCCAAGACCGGGCACGCCATGGAGTCGCTCAAGGCGTCGATGAAGTGGGACGAGGAGGTGTACGGGCGGGAATATGATCTGGCCGTGTTCAACATCGTCGCGGTGTCCGACTTCAACTTCGGGGCGATGGAGAACAAGGGCCTCAACATCTTCAACTCGCGCTTCATCCTCGCCGATCCGGACACGGCGACGGACTCCGATTTCGACGCGGTCGCCGGGGTGGTCGCGCATGAATATTTCCACAATTGGTCGGGCAACAGGGTCACCTGCCGGGATTGGTTCCAGCTCTCGCTGAAGGAAGGCTTCACCGTCTTCAGGGACCAGATGTTCTCCGCCGACATGGGCAGCGCGGCGGTGAAGAGGATCGAGGACGTGAAGCTTCTCCGGGCGGCGCAATTCCCGGAGGACGCAGGTCCCCTCGCCCATCCGGTGCGGCCGGACAGCTATATGGAGATCGCCAATTTCTACACTGCGACCGTCTACAACAAGGGCGCCGAGCTGATCCGGATGCTTCACACCCTGCTCGGGCCGGAGCGGTTCCGGGCCGGGAGCGACCTTTATTTCGACCGGCATGACGGCCAGGCGGTGACCTGCGAGGATTTCGTCCGGGCCATGGAAGAGGCGACCGGCGAGGACCTGTCGCAATTCCGCTTGTGGTACGAGCAGGCCGGCACTCCGCGGGTCCGGGCCGAGCTGAGCCGGGAAAACGGGACGGCGCGGCTTCGGCTCGAGCAGGAGGTTCCGCCGACTCCGGGCCAGCCGGTCAAGAAGCCGATGCCGATTCCGCTTCGGGTCGCGCTGTTCGCCAAGGACGGCGGGCGGAAGATCGAGGAGCGGCTGGTTCTGCTCGACAAGGCGCGGGACGAAGCTTCGTTCAGCGCCGGCGGGGACGGAATCGTGCTGTCGATAAACCGCGGCTTTTCCGCTCCGGTGATCGTCGAGACCGAGCGGCCGGCGGCCGACCTCGCCTTCCTTTCGGCGCATGACGACGATCCGTTCGCCCGTTACGAGGCGATGCAGCAGCTGATGCTCGACACCCTGCTGGCGGCGATCGGCTCGGGCCGGGCCGACCACCGGGCGGTGGTCGACGCGGTCCGGCAGACCCTGGCCGACGAGGCGCTCGACCCCGCGTTCACGGCCGACGCCGTGCTTCCGCCGAGCGAATCGTTCATCGGCGACCAGATGGCGGTGGTCGACCCGGAGGCGATTCGCGCCGCGCGCGATTCGCTCCGGGCCGAGCTCGGCCGGACCCTGGAGTCGCAATGGCGCGGCGCCCATGCCCGGGCCGCCGCCAACCGCTTCGAATATTCGCCGGCGGCCAAGGGCGCCCGGCGGCTGAAGACGGTCGCGCTCAACTTTCTGATGGCGGCCGGGGCCGAGGACGCTCCGGCGCTCGCCCGCCGGCAATATGACAAAGCCGACAACATGACCGACCGTCAGGGCGCCCTCGGAGCTCTGGCGAGCTCGGACTCACCGGAGCGCCGCGCCGCGCTGGCCGCTTTCTACGAGCGCTACCGCGCCGATCCCCTGGTGCTCGACAAATGGTTCACCGTCCAGGCGCTCTCCACCCGCGAAGACACGCTCGCCGCGGTCGAGGCCTTGGCCGGCCACCCCGATTTCACCCTCTCAAATCCAAATCGCATGCGCTCGCTGGTCGGGGCCTTCGCCGCCAACCAGCGTGCTTTCCACGATTCGTCGGGCCGCGGCTATCGCTTCCTCGCCGACATGATCCTGGCCGTCGACCGGCTCAATCCGCAGACCGCGGCCCGGCTGGTGCCCCCGCTCGGCCGCTGGCGCCGCTTCGACGCCGGCCGCCAGGATCTGATGAAGGCCGAGCTCGAGCGTATCGTCGCCACGCCAGGCCTCAGCAAGGATGTGTTCGAGCAGGCGAGCAAGTCGCTGGGGTGAATGCCCCTCACCTGAAGGGAATGGGCTAAGTCCGCTCTAAGCCAGAATTAACCATTGCAGGTTAAGTCTTTGCCGGACCGCATTGGGGCGCGGGTCAGCGGAGACCGCATCGACGTGGGTGAGATGGGCGAGATAGAGCCGGAAGGCAGCGTCGAGGATCGGGTCGCCCCGCGCACCAATTTGCTGCTCGCCGCCACCGCCGAGGTGGGCGGCCGAAGCCTTCCCATCCGGATCCGCAACCTCTCCGAAACCGGGGCCCTGATCGAAGGCGCGGGCCTGCCCGAGGCGGGGATGCCGCTCATCCTGATGCGCGGCGATCTCCAGGTCGCGGCGACCGTCGCCTGGGCCGCGGGCAGCCGCCGAGGGGTTCGGTTCGGCGGGCCCACCCCGGTCACCGAATGGACCGGCGGCAAGCCGAGGACGATCGACTGCACCGGCCTTCGCGACCAGAGGCGGGTCGACGCCATCCAGGCCGAGGCTCGGGCAGATCCCGTTACCGGCCGTGCCCTGCGCTCAAGCGAGGGCCCGGCCACGAATCCCGTGTCCCAGGACCTGGACGCGAGGCTGGCGGACGAGCTCGGCTACGTCCAGCGCCTGCTCGAAGGGCTCGGCGACGAGCTCATCGCCGACCTTCTCCTCATCCAGCGCCACGGCAAGTCCCTGCAGAGCCTAGACCTGGTCGGCCAGATCCTCGGCCACGTCGCCGCCATCCTTCGGGCCGAGGACAAGGCGGCCGTGGTCGAAGACATCGGCATGGAGGATCTGCGCGCGCGGTTGAAGCGCAAGGCGATCGGGTAAAGAGCCCCTCCCCTCCAGGGAGGACTTCAGATCAACCGATCCAGGCCGCCACTTCCGCGGCCACTTGGTTGGCCGCCCGGTTGAGCGCCGGCGGAGCGCTCGCCGCGTCGATGGCGGCGACCGGGACCCGGGCTTCGAAGCGCCTCGTCTCGACCGAGTCCTTGCCGCGCGAGACGGCGGCGTCGTAGACCAGCACCGCCTCCATCCGGTCGGAGTCGAGCCCGAAGGTCTGGAGCGTTCCGGTCAGGCGCTGGCCGGGATCGAAGGTGAATTGCTTGGGATCGAGAACGACCCGGCCCGTCCTCGCGGCGATCGTCTCCGAAACCAGCCGGGCGAACAGGATGGTCGGCACCTCCACCCATTGCGCGTCCTTGACGTAGGCGACCTGGGTGGCGCCGGTGCG
>JASLBD010000002.1 GCA_030146745.1 Allosphingosinicella sp.
CGGCTGTCGAACAGGGCGCCGGCGAGGCGCCTGGCGGTACGCGGGTGGACCGGGAAGACGAGCGGCAGGCGCCGCTGGGTCTCGATCAAGGCGTCGACCAGGCGAATGAGCTGCGCCGGATCGTCGACGTTGGAAGGGCGATGGAGCGTCACCACGCCATAGCCGCCGCGCTCCAGCCCGAGCTCGCCCGGGACGTCGGCGGCTTCGATCGCCGGGCGGACCAGCTCGAAGCTGTCGAGCATGATGTTGCCGACGCGCGAGATGCGGCCGGCGGGGATGCCCTCGGCGAGGAGATTCTCGTCGCCGTCGTCGGAGGGAGTCCACAGGACGTCGGCGAGGACGTCGGTGACGAGGCGGTTCAGCTCCTCCGGCATGGTCCGGTCCCGGCTCCTGAGGCCGGCCTCGAGATGGACGATCGGAATTCCGAGCTTGCCGGCGACCATCGCGCAGGCCGCGGTCGAGTTGACGTCGCCGACGACGACGATCCAGTCGGGCCGGTCGCTCAGAGCCACCTTCTCATAGGCGATCATGACTCCGCCGGTCTGCTCGGCATGGCTGCCCGAGCCGACCCCGAGGTGGTGGTCGGGCTCCGGCAGCCTGAGGTCCGCGAAGAAGGCGTCCGACATGTTGACGTCGTAATGCTGGCCGGTGTGGACCAGCACGGGCGTGAAGCCGGGCGCGGCTGCGAGGGCGTGCCAGAGCGGCGCCACCTTCATGAAGTTCGGGCGCGCGGCGGCGATCAGGTGGATGCGCTGGACCATGACGGCGGAGGTAGCGCAGAGCGGTTAAGATAGGGTTGGCCGCCCCGTCATGCCGGACTTGATCCGGCATCCACCTTCTTCCTCCACGGGTTCGGCGAAAGAAGGTGGACCCCGGATCAGGTCCGGGGTGACGATTGCAGCACCCCCTCCACCGCCTTTTTCCACCCCGCCAGCCGGGCCTCCCGCACCTCCGCGGCCATCGCCGGCTCGAACCTCTCCACCGCCCCCCTCATCGTCGCCGCTTCCTCCAGCGAGGCGAACATCCCGCACCCCAGGCCGGCCAGCATCGCAGCGCCCAGCGCCGTCGTCTCGACGAAGGCCGGCCGCTCGACCGTCAGGCCGAGCATGTCCGCCAGATCCTGCGCCAGCCAGCCGTTCGACGCCATGCCGCCGTCGACCTTCAGCACCTCCCAGGGCGCCCCGTCGGCGTCGAAGGCGGTCATCAGATCGTGGCTCTGGTGCGCCATCGCCTCCAGAGCGGCGCGGGCGATGTGGGCGCGGCCGGTGGCGAAGCTGAGCCCGGTGATGGCGCCGCGCGCGTCGGGCCGCCACCACGGCGCGCCCAGCCCGCTGTGGCCGGGGACGATCTGGACTGCGCCGCTGTCCGCCACCGAGCGCGCCAGCGCCTCCGTCTCGGCCGCGCTCGCGAGCAGCCCGAGATCGTCGCGAAGCCATTTGATGAGGCTTCCGGCGACGAAGACCGAGCCTTCGAGCGCATAGCGACGCTCCCCGCCCAGTTGCCAGGCGACCGTCGAGAGCAGGCGGTGGCGGCTTCGGCGCAGTTCCGCTCCGGTATGGGTGAGGATGAAGGCGCCGGTGCCGTAGGTCGCCTTGCTGTTGCCCGGCGCGAGGCAGGCCTGGCCGATCGAGGCCGCCTGCTGGTCGCCCGCCATTCCGGCGATGGGGATGGCGGTTCCGAAATGCCCGGGCAGGGTCTCGCCCAGCGGCCCGGCGCAGTCGACGATCTCCGGGAGGATCGCGGCCGGGACTCTCCACAGATCGAGCAGGCCGTCGTCCCAGCGGCCGCTCGCGATGTCCATCAGCGCCGTCCGCGACGCGTTCGTCGCATCGGAGACGTGGAGTCCGCCGGTCAGCCGGAAGACGAGCCAACTCTCCACCGTGCCGGCGCACAGATCGTCCCCCGCTTCCTTCAGCTGCGGCCAATTCTCCAGCGCCCAGGCGATCTTGGAAGCGCTGAAATAGGGATCGAGCACCAGGCCTGTCCGGGCCTGCACCATCCCTTCGTGCCCCTCGCCCTTCAGCCGGGCGCAGAGATCGGCGGTGCGCCGGTCCTGCCAGACGATCGCCGGCGCGAGCGCCCGCCCTGTCCGGCGGCTCCAGAAGACTACGGTCTCGCGCTGGTTGGTGATGCCGAGCGCCGCCACCCGCGACGCGCCCCCGCCCGCGGCGACGGCGGCGCGGGCGCAGGCGAGGCTCGAGGCCCAGATCTCCTCCGCGTCATGCTCGACCCAGCCCGGCCGGGGGTGATTCTGGATAAGCTCGCGCTGCTCGGCGAAGAGGCACGTGCCGTCGCGTGCGAAAAGCATCGCGCGGGTGCTGGTCGTGCCTTCGTCGATGACGAGTATCGTGTCGCCCATCCCCCCAGGTTCCACGGAAAGACCCCGGCTGTCGAGCCGCGGCTCCGTCATCGCGAGGAGCCGGAGACGAAACAATCCGGCGCCACCGGCTCCGAAACCGGATTGCATCCCTCCGCTCGCAATGACGATATGCGCTCATGGACAGCTTCGACCTGCTGATCGTAGGCGGCGGAATCAACGGCGCGGCGATCGCCCGCGACGCCGCGATCCGCGGTGCGGGC
>JASLBD010000033.1 GCA_030146745.1 Allosphingosinicella sp.
CTAAATGGCGCGGGCGGGACGGGAATCAAGCGGCGGACGCTGCGCGTCGTCAGGGAAGACGGCCATGCTTCCGCGTTGCCCCCTCGGGCGTTAAGGCTGCCGCGACGACCATAAGAGAGGCGCGAGGATGGCGAAGGACGACCTGGTCGAGCGAGTCCGTCGGCGCACGCCCGCCTGCGCGAAGGTGGGCGTGTTCGACGTCGACGGCATCTTCCACGGCAAATATATGGCCCCGGACAAGCTCGCCTCCGCGCTCGCCGGCGGCTTCGGCTTTTGCGACGTGGTGCTGGGCTGGGATTCGAGCGACCAGCTCTACGACAATTCGAGCTTCACCGGCTGGCACACCGCTTACCCCGACGCGCAAGTGCGGCTGCTCCCCGAAACCGAGCGGGCGATGCCGTTCGAGGGCGGAATGCCCCTGATCCTCGGCGAGTTCGCCGGCGCGGCCGAAGCCGTCTGCCCGCGCGGCGTGCTTCGCCGGGTGCTCGACCGCGCCGCCGCGATGGGGTGCCGGGTCAAGGCGGCGGCCGAGTTCGAATTCTTCGTCTTCGAGGAGACCCCCCATTCGGTGCGCGACAAGGGCTATCGCGGCCTCAAGCCGATCACGCCCGGTCATTTCGGCTATTCGATGCTCCGTTCGGGCGTGCATTCCGATTTCTACGACGAGCTCTGGTCGACCTGCGACTCGATGCGGATCGAACTCGAGGGGCTTCACACGGAGACCGGGCCCGGAGTCATCGAAGGCGCGATCCGCTACGACGAGGCTCTGGAGGCGGCCGACAAGGCGGCCTTGTTCAAGACGATCGTCAAGATCCTCTGCCAGCGCCGCGGCTGGATCGCGACCTTCATGGCGAAATGGTCGAACGACTGGCCCGGCTCGTCGGGCCACCTCCACATGTCGCTGGTCGACGCGGAGAGCGGGAAATCGCGCTTCTACGACGAGGGCGAAGACCTTTCCATGTCGCAGGAGATGCGCGCGTTCGTCGGCGGCCAGCAGGCGCTGATGCCGGAGCTGCTGGCGATGGTCGCTCCCACGGTCAACGCCTTCACCCGGCTGGTCCCCGGCTTCTGGGCGCCGACCGCGTCGCTGTGGGGCCATGAGAACCGCACCTGCGCGCTCAGGGTCATCGGCGGCTCCGACAAGAGCCAGCGGGTCGAGTACCGGATATCGGCCGCTGACATAAATCCCTACATCGCCCTGGCCGCGGCGATCGGATCGGGCCTGTGGGGAATCGCCAACGCGGTGGAGCCGGACGCACCGGTGAAGGGCAATGCCTACGAACAGGAGCCGCCGCCGGAGCGGGCGCTGCCCCGGACCTTGTGGGACGCCGCCCAGCGGCTGCGCGGATCCGAGGCGGCCCGCGAGCTGTTCGGCGACGCCTTCGTCGACCATTATGCCGCCACCCGCGAATGGGAGGAGCGCGAGGCGCGCAAGGCGGTGACCGACTGGCAGCTCGCCCGCTATTTCGAGATCATCTGAAATGGACGAACTGGTCTGCTTCTCCCCCGTAGACGGCCGCGAATATGCCCGGCGGCCGCTTGCGGCCGACGCCGAGGTCGAGCGCGCGCTGGCCGACGCCCGGCGGGCGCAGAGCGGATGGGCCCGGGTGCCGCTCGAGGAACGCTGCGCCACGATGCTCCGCTTCCTCGCCGCGATGGAGGCTCTGAACCCCGACATCGTCCCCGAGCTCGCCTGGCAGATGGGCCGGCCGGTCCGCTACGAAGGGGAGCTTCGCTCGCTCGCGGAGCGGGTCCTGGCGATGGTCGATCTGGCGCCGGCCGCGCTGGCGCCCTTCGTCGGCGGGACCGGCCGCTCGGTGGTTCGGGCGCCGGCCGGCCTGGTGCTGGTGATCGCGCCCTGGAACTACCCCTTCCTCACCGCCGCCAACACGATCGTCCCGGCGCTCCTCGCCGGCAACGCCGTCATCCTCAAGCACGCCGCCCAGACTCCGCTGGCGGGCGAGCGATTCGCCGAGGCGTTCCGCACCGCCGGCCTGCCCGAGGGTCTCTTCGCCAACCTGTTCCTCAGCCATGAGCAGACGGCCCGGCTGCTCCGCTCGGGGCTGGTCGATCACGCCACCTTCACCGGATCGGTCGACGGCGGCAGGGCGGTCGAGCGGGCGGCGGCGGGGTCGTTCACCACCCTCACCCTGGAGCTCGGCGGCAAGGACCCGGCTTACGTGCGCGACGATTCGGATGTCGCGGCCGCGGTCGAAGGCCTCGTCGACGGCAGCTTCTACAACAGCGGCCAATCCTGCTGCGGAGTCGAGCGCATCTATGTGCACGAGGCGGTGTGGCAGCCCTTCCTCGACGGCTTCGCCGAGGCCGCGTCGCGCTACCGCCTCGGCGATCCGCTCGATCCGGAGACCAGCCTGGGGCCGATGGCGAGCGCGAAGGGCGCCGCTTCCGTCCGCGAGCAGGTCCGCCAGGCGATCGAGGCGGGCGCGTCCGCGAACCTCCTGGCGCAGTCCTTCCCCGCCGACACCGGCGACGGGCCCTATCTCATGCCGCAGGTCCTGACCTGGGTGAACCATTCCATGGCCGTCATGCGCGAGGAGACGTTCGGGCCGGTCGTCGGTATCATGCAGGTGAAGGACGACGAAGACGCGGTGCGCCTGATGAACGACAGCGCCTACGGCCTCACCGCCTCGATCTGGACGAGCGACCTCGAGGCGGCCGAAAGGCTGGCGATCGAGATCGACGCCGGGACCGTCTTCGCCAACCGCTGCGACTATCTCGATCCGGTCCTCGCCTGGACCGGGGTGAAGCAGAGCGGCCGCGGCGCCTCGCTCGGCCGCTACGGCTTCGATGCGGTGACCCGGCCCAAATCCCTCCATCTGCGGAGCGCCTGATGGTCCTGCCCAACGCCGACTGGAATTATCCGACTGCGATCCGCTTCGGCGCCGGCCGTGTCGCCGAGCTTGGCGAGGCCTGCCGGGCGCTCGGAGTCGAACGACCGCTGCTCGTCACCGATCCGGCCCTGGCGAAGCTGTCGATGGTCGAGGCCGCGCTCGCCGCCGCGGGCGCCCGCCTGTTCTGCGACATCCACTCCAACCCCGTCGGCGCGGATGTGGAAGCCGGCCTCGCCGCCTACCGGGAGGAGGGCCGAGACGGGGTGATCGCCTTCGGCGGCGGAAGCGCGCTCGATGTCGGCAAGGTGATCGCCTTCATGTCGGGCCAAGGCCGGCCGCTTTGGGATTTCGAGGACAAGGAGGATTGGTGGTCCCGCGCCGAACCCGCGGGCATCGCCCCCGTCGTCGCGGTTCCGACCACCGCCGGGACCGGCTCCGAAGTCGGCCGCGCGGGCGTGATCCTCGACGAGGCGGCCGGGGTGAAGAAGATCGTCTTCCACCCGAAGATGCTTCCCGGGATCGTGATCCTCGATCCGGAGCTGACCCTCGGCCTGCCCCCGCACGTCACCGCCGCCACCGGCATGGACGCGCTGTCCCACTGCCTGGAGGCCTATTGCGCTCCCGGCTTCCATCCGATGGCCGACGGCATCGCCGCCGAGGGCATGAAGCTGATCCGCCGCTGGCTGCCGCGGGCCGTGGACGACGGGTCGGACATCGAGGCCCGCGGCCATATGCTCGTCGCCGCGTCGATGGGCGCGACCGCCTTCCAGAAGGGTCTCGGCGGAATGCACGCACTGTCCCACCCGATAGGGGCGCTGCTCGGCACCCATCACGGCCTCACCAACGCGGTGCTGATGCCCTACATGCTGGCCTTCAACCGCGCCGCGATCGCGGAGCGGCTGGCCCGGCTCGCGGGCTATGTCGGGCTGGAGGACGCCAGCTTCGAAGGCTTCCTCGCTTGGATCGTCGAGCTTCGAAAGCGCGTCGGGATCCCCCACGCCCTTGCCGAGATCGGCGTATCCGAAGCCGACCTGGAGCGGATCGCGATCATGGCGGAAGCGGATCCCTCGGCGGGCGGCAACCCGCTCCCCTTCGACTCCGCCGCGGCGCGCCGGGTGCTGGAAGCGGCGATGGCGGGGCGGGTTTCGTCATCCCGGACTTGATCCGGCTTTCGCCGGAATGTCGGTCACGCCGTACAGCGAAAGCCCGCGAACAATTCCCTGTGCGAGCCGACGATGCGCTCGATGTCGCCCGGCTGCGCAGTGGGGTCCCACTCGTCCCGCTCGAAAGTGCCGCCGAGCAGGATACCGTCGGCGCGCGGGAACATGTATCCGGGCCCGCCGGCGAAGGCGTAGCGGACCTCCGGCTGCGGAAGCAGGATGGCGAGCTGGCCGCGCACCGGATGCAATTCCCGGTCGCCGAACAGCTCGCGCGAGCCGAGGCCGGTGCAGTTGAAGACGAGCCGTTCGGCAAGCGCCGCGATCTGCGCCGGAGTCGCGAATTTGCGGACCTCGATCCGACCTCCGGCGACCTGCACATCCTTAGTCAGCTCGCGCAGGAACCGGCCGGTTTCGACATACAGCGTGTTGTAGCGGATGAGGCTCTCGACCGGGAAGGGATGCTCCGCCTGGCTCAAGGCCCGGGCCTCGGGATGGAAGCGGTCCTGCCACCGCGCGATATTGCGGGACTGCTGATAGGTCGGCAGCCAGCGAATTCCATAATCTTCGCCGACCATGATCTGGAAGCGGCGCCAGCTATAGTCCATCGCCGCCGCGAACTGGGCGCGCCATTCGGGCGTGACCTCCCCGTCGCTATAATGGCCGAAGGGGGAGATCTGGCCGCCCGCGATGTTGGACGTGGTGTCGGGCGTCAGAGCCTCGGTGTAGATCGTGACCGGGAACCCAGCCTCCTGGACGAGACGGGCGGTGGTGAGGCCCATCACGCCGGCGCCGAGCACGGCGACCGGCCCATGATGGCCCTGGAGCCCGAGCCGGGTCGCGAGCTTCGAGCTTCCCCAGCTCAACGTGATTCCGGCGCCGCCATGGCCGTAATTATGGACCAGCCTCTTGTCGCCGAGCGCTTCCGCCCGGACCACGAAACCCGAGTGGCGATAGGGGCGAAGGCCCGCGACCGTCCGGATCACCCGGTCCGCCGCCACCTTGACCGGCGGCAGGCAGGCGGAGCGGGCGGCCGAGGCGGCCGGGGGACGCGGAGTCGTGACGCAGCCCGGAAGGGCGAGGGTCGAAGCGGCTGAGGCGATGAAGGCGCGGCGGTCCATTGCTTCGAGCCTAACCCTCCCCGTGGGGCGCGGGGAGCCCTCAAATTGCGAAAGTGAAAAGCGGCGGGGACGAGCCGAACCCGATGATCGGCGCGATCAGGCTGCGGTCTCACCTCCTTCGCCAGGACTGTCGCCGCCGCCCCGCCCGGGCGCAAACGAGGATAGCTAGCGGCAGCCGATAGATTTCTTCATCTTACCTCCATGACCGGCCCGGCTAGAAGCAAGGGATGATCCGCCCCTATCTGCCCCTGAACGGCCTTC
>JASLBD010000073.1 GCA_030146745.1 Allosphingosinicella sp.
TTCGCCCGCAAGGTCGCGCTCTGCCAGGAGATCGACGCCGCCGCCCGGGCCCGCGATCCGCGGATCGTCCAGGTCACGGTGGCGCTCGCCGGCGTCTGGTCGGTGATCGAGATCGTCCGCCCCGACGGCTTCGTCGCCCAGGACGTCAGGCCGCAGGTGCGCCTCAACATCCAGGTCGTCGTCGAGAAGAACGGCCGGCGCGAGAGCGGCTATCACGGGATGGGCGGGCGCTATCTCTACGACCGGCTGTTCGAGCCGGCGACCTGGAACCGGGTCGTCGACATCGCGCTCGCCCAGGCCCTGGTGAACCTCGAATCGATCGCCGCTCCGGCGGGCGAGATGACGGTCGTGCTCGGGCCGGGCTGGCCCGGGGTTCTTCTCCACGAGGCGATCGGCCACGGGCTCGAAGGCGATTTCAACCGCAAGGGCACCTCGGCCTTCTCCGGCCGGATCGGGGAGCGGGTGGCGGCGCCCGGAGTGACGGTGGTCGACGACGGCTCGATCGCCGACCGCCGGGGCTCGCTGTCGATCGACGACGAGGGCACTCCGACCCAATGCACCACCCTGATCGAGGACGGCATCCTCAAGGGCTATATCCACGACCGCCTGAACGCCCGGCTGATGGGGGTCGAGCCGACCGGCAATGGCCGCCGCCAGAGCTTCGCCCACGCGCCGATGCCGCGGATGACCAACACCTTCATGCTCGGCGGGCACGAGGATCCGGGCGAGATCCTGGCCCGGGCCGGCAACGGCATCTACGCCAAAAGCTTCGGCGGCGGCCAGGTCGACATCACCAGCGGCAAGTTCGTCTTCTCCTGCACCGAGGCCTATCTGATCGAGAACGGCAGGCTGGGCGCGCCGATCAAGGGGGCGACCCTGATCGGCGATGGGCCGACCGTCCTGACCAGGGTCGCCGGCATCGGCAACGACATGGCGCTCGACGAAGGGGTCGGCGTTTGCGGCAAGTCCGGCCAGTCGGTGCCGGCCGGAGTCGGCCAGCCGACCCTGCTGATCGACGGCCTCACCGTCGGGGGCACGGCGGCCTGATGACCCAAGTGACCGTGATTGCGACGAAGCAAACCAGCAGCGGCGCCCGCGTTCGGCACCGGGCTGGATGCGTTCCCTTCGCTCGCAATGATGGAGGGCGACTCTGATGGCCTGGCAGGACGAGGTTCTCGCCTTCTGGTTCGGCCTCGCCGAGGAGCGATGGTGGAAGGCCGATCCCGCACTCGACGCCGAGATCAGGGATCGCTTCCTGGACTTGTGGGAGGAGAAAAGGGAGAATCTGCCCGAGGCCTTCCTCGGCAGCGCGCGGGACTCGCTCGCGGCGGTCATCCTGTTCGACCAGCTCCCGCGCAACATGCATCGCGGCCATGCCGACCAATTCTCGACCGATCCGCTCGCCCTGGCGATCGCGAAGGGCGCGGTCGACCGCGGCCTCGACGAGGCGATGAGCGGGCAGGAGCGCGGCTTCCTCTACATGCCTTTCCAGCATAGCGAGGATATCGGGGACCAGCGCCGCTCGGTCGCCTTGTTCACCGCGCTGGGCGACGACTACCAGCTCGATTTCGCGAGGAAGCATCACGACGTCATCGAGCGCTTCGGCCGCTTCCCGCACCGCAACACGATCCTCGGCCGTCCGCCGCGGCCGGCGGAAGTCGAGGCCGGAGACGTGGTGCCCTGGTAATGGCGTTGGTCGAGGCCGCCAAATATTACGACAGCCTGGCCGCCGGGGCGGCGCAGTCCCTCCTGTCCCGGGAGGGGATCGACAGCTTCATCTTCGATATGGGAATGACGCTGCAGGCGGTCGGCTTCGCCATCCCGGTGCGGCTGATGGTCGACGAGGACGATCTCGAAAACGCGCAAAGCCTGCTCACCGAGGGGCCTTGACACACTCGGTGTATTAATTCACCAACACACTATGAACAATCCCGCTGATCGTCCTCCCTCTCCCCCAGGGGGAGAGGGCCGGGGTGAGGGGGCTCGGCGGCCGAGGCCGATCGCGGACGCCGGACCCCCTCGCCCAACCCTTTCCCCAAGGGGAGAGTGATGACAAACGCTCAGCCTGCCGAAGATCGATCCATCCTCGAGCTCGTGAACCTCAGCAAGACTTACGGACGGCGCGGCGGCGGTGTCCGCGCGGTCCGCGACGTCAGCCTCTCGGTCGGGCCGGGGGAGGTTTACGGCTTCCTCGGACCGAACGGCGCCGGCAAGTCGACGACGATCCGGATGCTGATCGGCCTGATCGCTCCGTCATCCGGCGAGGCGAGGCTGTTCGGCGAGAACCTGCGCGCCAACCCGGCCGTCCTTCGCCGGGTCGGCTCGCTGGTCGACGGCGGCAATTTCTATCCCTTCCTCTCAGGCCGCCGGAATCTCGAGGTGCTGGCGAAGACCCAAAGCGCGGGCGCCGAACGGATCGACGGGCTGCTCGACCAGGTCGGCCTGACCAAGGATTCGAGGCGCAAGGTCAAAGGCTATTCGACCGGGATGCGCCAGCGCCTGGGGGTCGCCGCGGCCCTGCTCGGCGATCCCGATCTCGTCATCCTCGACGAGCCGGTCAACGGCCTCGATGCCGCCGGAATCCAGGAGATGCGCGCCCTCATCCGGGGCCTCGCCGTCGACCGGGGCAAGACCGTCTTCCTCTCCAGCCACCTCCTCCATGAGGTCCAGCAGGTCTGCGATCGGGTGGCGATCATCTCGAAGGGGGAGATCGTCCGCGAATCGACCATCGCCGACCTGCTGCGCCAGGACGACGGCCTCCGGATCGACGCCGCGCCCGCCGAGATCGCCGAAGCGGCCCTAGCCTCCCGCTGGGCGGTCGAGCGGGAGGGCGAGGCGCTGGTCGTCCGCGCCACCCGCGCCGAAGCGCCCGAGGTCGTCCGCCGCCTCGTCGGGGCGGGCGCCGACCTGTTCCGCCTCACTCCCGAGCAGCGCAACCTCGAGGAGGTCTTCCTCTCGATCACCCAGCCGGAGCCGGACGATGCTTGAGGCCCTGTCCGCCGAAGCGCTGAAGATGCGCGCCCACAAGGCGACCTGGTTCCAGGTATGGCTGATCCCGATCGCCTTCACGGACATCATGCTGCTGATGATCTTCGCCGGAAT
>JASLBD010000076.1 GCA_030146745.1 Allosphingosinicella sp.
GCTTCGGCTGATCCAGGACGAGAAGGTCACCTATTTCGTCGGAGTGCCGACGATGAGCCTCGAGCTGATGCAGCATCCCGACCGCGAGAAATACGACCTCTCCTCGCTGACCGACATCGCCGCCGGCGGAGCGCCCCGGCCCGTCGC
Organism: Allosphingosinicella sp.; assembly: GCA_030146745.1. The sequence continues at coordinate 148 of JASLBD010000076.1, forward strand.
CCACGTCAAGAGGCTGCAGGAGAGCTTCAAGGGTGCTCAGCCCGCGCTCGGCTACGGCCTCACCGAGACCAATGCGGTGGGCTGCGGCAATTTCTGGCAGAATTACGCCGACAAGCCCGCCTCGACCGGGCGGCCGCACAAGCCGACCGTCGAGCTCGCCATATTGGGCGAGGACGACCGGCACCTGCCGACCGGCGAGACCGGCGAGATCGCCATCCGCTCGGCCGCCAATTTCCGCGGCTATTGGAACGACCCGGCCTCGACGGCGGCCGCGTTCACCGCGGACGGATATCTGAAGACCGGCGACATCGGCTATCTCGACGAGGAGGATTATCTGTTCATCGTCGACCGCAAGAAGGACATCATCATCCGCGGCGGCGAGAATATCAGCTGCCAGGAAGTCGAGGCGGCGATCTATTCGCACCCGGCCGTGTCGGAAGCCTCGGTGTTCGGGGTCCCGTGCGAGCGGCTCGGCGAGGTGCCGGCGGCGGTCATCTATTCCGAGGAGGACCGCGGCTTCGACGGGGACGCCCTTCGCGAGTTCCTGGACGGCCGGATCGCGCTCTACAAAATCCCCCAGCACATCTGGATGCATGACGAGCCTTTGCCCAAGCTGGGCACCGGCAAGATCGACAAGAAGACGCTCAGGGAGCGTTATTCGGCGGAGGTGGAATAGCTCCTCTCCCGCTTTCCGCGGGAGAGGGGGGACCCACCGCGCAGCGGTGGGGGGTGAGGGTCTGTACGCCGGACTCAGCAAGACCCTCACCTCCCAAGCCTGCGGCTTGGGCCCCTCCTCTCCCGCGAAAAGCGGGAGAGGGGTTTCAGGCCGTCCCCTCCCCCTCTATCAGCCCCCCATGGCGCGAGGCGGCGAGACGAACGGGATCAGCCGGCGGACCCTGCTGGTCGGCGGGGGCGCCGGGACCGGCTTGCTCCTCGCCTGGGCCTTGTGGCCGCGTTCCTATCCGCACAATCTGCGCGCCGGCGAAGGCGAGCATGCGTTCAACGCCTTCTTGAAGATCGGCAATGACGGCCGGGTGATGGTCGCGGTGCCGCAGGCCGAGCTGGGACAGGGGAGCTGGACCGCGCTCGCCCAGATCCTCGCCGACGAGCTCGGCGCGGACTGGCGGACGGTGGGGGTGGAGCCGGCGCCGATCGCGCCGCTCTACGCCAACCGGCTGCTCGTCGAAGGACCGGACGACGGCTCGTTCGCGGGAGACGCGCGGCGCTGGCGGGCGCAAAGCTTCGAAGGCGGGGTGGCGGGGATGCTGACCGCCCAATCCACCTCGGTGCGGACTTTCGAGCGGCCGCTCCGCGACGCCGGAGCCGGCGCCCGGGCGCTGCTCATGAAGGCGGCGGCCGGCCGCTGGGGAGTCGAGTGGGAGACTCTCGACACCGGGGCCGGCTTCGTGACCGACGGCCGCCGGAGGCTCGGCTTCGCGGAGCTGGCGGAAGCGGCCGCCGGCGAAGAGCTGCCGGACCATCTTCCGATCCGCGCCGGAATCGACAACCGGCTGGCCGGCCAGCCGCTGCCCCGGCTCGATTCGCCTTCCAAGGTCGACGGCTCGGCGCCCTTCGCGGGCGACATCAGGCTTCCCGACATGGCCTATGCCTCGGTCAGGGCGGGGCCGACCGAGGACAGCCGTCTCGTCCGGTGGAAGAAGGACGAGGGGCTGAAGGTGCCGGGCGTATTCGGAGCGCTCGACGCTCCGGGATGGGTCGCCTGCGTCGCCACCAATTGGTGGGCGGCCGACAGGGGCGTCGAGGCGCTGGAGCCGGTGTGGGAGGTGCCGCACCCTCCGGTTTCGAGCGAGAGCATCGACGAAGCCCTGATCGGGGCGCTCGAGCGGGACGAAGGGCGCCGGGTCTACGGCCGCGGCGACCTCGCCGACGCGTTCGAGGGCGGAAGCGTGCTTCGCGGCCATTACGGCGCGGGGCCGGCCGCCAACGCGCCGCTGGAGACCCTGACCGCGACGGCCCGGCCGGGCGGCGGGCGTCTCGAGATATGGGCGCCGACGCAGGCGCCCGGTCTGGCCAGGGCGGCGGCGGCGCGGGTGGCGGGGCTCGATGAGGCGCAGGTGACGCTCTACCCGACCCTGGTCGGCGGCGGCTACGGGCGCAAGCTGGAGACGAGGGCGATCGAGCAGGCGGCGATGCTCGCGGTTCGAACGAAGCGGCCGGTGCAGCTCGCCTGGTCGAGGCTCGAGGAGAGCGTCCAGGACTCGTTCCGGGCGCCGGCGCGGGCGCAATTGCTGGCCCGTCTCGACGCCGGCGGAATCGTGCTGGGCTGGCAGGCGCGGATCGCGGCGCCCGACACCGGCGCGCAGCTCGAGGAACGGCTGCGCGGCGGCGAAAGCGCGATGGCGGCGATCGGCGATCCGACGGCGGGCGCGGTGCCGCCTTATGCCATCCCCGCCGTCGCGGTCGACTATCTGCCGGCCGCGACGGGGATAAGGGTCGGCGGCTGGCGCTCGGGGGCGCACAGCTACACCGCCTTTTTCACCGAGAGCTTCATGGACGAGCTGGCCCGGATATCGGGGGTCGAGCCCTTGTCCTTCCGGATGCAGATGCTCGGCGACAATCCGCGGCTGGCGCGCTGCCTGACGACGGCGGCGACGCTCGGCGGCTGGGACGGCGGGGTGCCGGGAAGCGCGATGGGGATCGCCTGCCACAGCGCCTATGGGAGCCATATCGCGGCGCTGGTCGAGGTCGAGGTGACGGACGAGCAGAAGGTGCGCGTGCTTCGGTCCATCTGCGCGGTCGATTGCGGCAAGATCGTAAATCCGGAGCTGGTCCGCCAGCAGATCGAGGGCGGGCTGGTCTTCGGGATCGCCGCCGCCACCGGCGAGGCGATCGGCTTCGAGCGCGGTCGGCCCGACGCTCGCGGCTTCGGCGATTTCGGCTTTCCGACGCTCGCCCGGTCGCCGGAGGTGACGATCGAGCTGCTGGAGAGCGAGGAGGAGCCGGGCGGCGCCACCGAGCTCGGAGTCCCGATCGCCGCGCCCGCCATAGCCAACGCCCTCCATGCCCTGACCGGGCGGAGGCTCAGGTCGCTGCCGCTTCGGGTGGGCGGATGAGGCCGCCCTCCGATCATCCGCCGGTGCCGGCGCCGAAGGTGGGAGTCCTGCTGATCAACCTCGGCACGCCCAACAAGCCCGAACCGGGATCGGTGCGGCTGTACCTGAAGGAGTTCCTTTCGGACCCGCGCGTCGTCGAGATCCCGCAGCTCGTCTGGCAGCCGATCTTGCGCGGGATCATCCTCACGACCCGGCCCAGGAAATCGGCGCACGCCTACAGCCAGGTGTGGACCGAGGAAGGCTCGCCGCTCGCCGCGATTACGGCGCGGCAGGCGAAGGCGCTGCAGGGCGCGTTCGGCGAGGCTGTGATCGTCGACCATGCGATGCGCTACGGCGAGCCGGCGATCGCCGGCAGGATCGACTCGCTCAAGGCGCGGGGGTGCGAACGGATCCTGATCGCCCCTCTCTACCCGCAATATTGCGCGGCGACGACGGCGACGGCGAACGACGAGGCCTTCGCGCATCTGCGGCGGCTGCGGTGGCAGCCCGCGGTCCGGACCCTTCCGCCCTACCATGACGACCCGGCCTATATCGAGGCGCTGCGGGCGCGGCTGGAGGAGGGACTGGGGAGCCTCGATTTCGAGCCTCAGGCGATCCTCGCCAGCTTCCACGGAATGCCGCAGCGAACGCTGGAGCTGGGCGATCCCTATCACTGCCATTGCCGAAAGACCGCGCGGCTGCTGAGCGAGGCGAGCGGGCGCCAACTGATCGTCGCCTTCCAGTCGCGCTTCGGCCGGGCGAAGTGGCTGGAGCCGGCGACCGATGCGACGCTGGCCGCCTTGCCGGGCCGAGGCATGACGAAAGTGGCGATCCTCGCGCCCGGTTTCTCGGCCGATTGCCTCGAAACCCTGGAGGAACTGGCGATACGGGGGCGCGACACCTTCATCGCCTCCGGCGGCACCCATTTCGCCTATTTGCCCTGCCTCAACGACAGCCCCGTCGGGCTCGAAATGCTGCGCAGCATCTTGGGCCGCGAGCTTGAAGGTTGGGGACGCTGAACGTAAGGGCCGCGCACAACAAGAAACCAATCAGGAGAGCAAAATGGCACGCGTTGCGATCGTCACCGGCGGCACCAGAGGCATTGGCGAGGCGATCAGCATCGCGCTCCGCGACCAGGGCGTGACCGTCGCCGCCAATTATGCGGGCAATGACGAGAAGGCGCGCCAGTTCACCGAGCGGACCGGGATCAAGGCGTACCAATGGGACGTCGGCGATTTCGACGCCTGCCAGTCGGGCGTCCAGCAGGTCGAGAGCGAGCTGGGTCCGATCGACGTGCTCGTCAACAACGCCGGCATCACCCGCGACGGGACGATGAAGCGGATGACCCGCCAGGCCTGGGACGAGGTGATCGACGTCAACCTCGGCGGCTGCTTCAACATGGCCAAGGCGGTGTTCGAGGGGATGCAGTCGAGGAAGTTCGGACGCATCGTCAACATCGGCTCGATCAACGGCCAAGCGGGGCAGTACGGCCAGGTCAATTACGCCGCCGCCAAATCCGGAATCCACGGCTTCACCAAGGCGCTGGCGCAGGAAGGCGCGCGCGGCGGAGTGACGGTGAACGCGATCGCACCGGGCTATATCGACACCGAGATGGTGGCCGCGGTGCCCGAGGACGTGCTCGCCAAGATCGTCGCCCGGATCCCGGTCGGGCGCCTCGGCAAGGCGGAGGAGATCGCCCGCGGGGTCGTCTTCCTGTGCGGCGAGGAGGCGGGGTTCATCACCGGCTCGACGCTGAGCATCAACGGCGGCCAGCACATGTATTGATGGCAGGGCCGGTAAAACGCTCCGTGATGATCGCGGGCCACGCGACGTCGATCAGCCTGGAGCCGATCTTCTGGGACGCGCTGAAGGCCGAGGCCGAGGCCGAAGGGGTGCCGGTGAGCGCCCTTGTCGCGCGCATCGATGCGGAGCGTGTCCAGGCGCGCGATCCGCCCAATCTCGCCAGCGCGATCAGGGTCTGGCTGTTCGAGCGCGCCTCCGCCTCCCCGCGAGCGTAGCCCTGGAGGGGAAGGCAATCAGCGGCCGAGCAGGACCCTTGCCTGGGTAGCGATCTGGGCGAGCATCGGGGCGGTGGTGACGGGAGCGTTGCGGACCCGGTCGACGACGCGGCGGAACTGGTCGACCCGGGGGCCCTGGGCGACGACCCATTGCTCCACGGCGGCCATCGGATCGCTGCCGCGCTTCCGGTGGAGGAAATCGAGGCGGAGCTGCTCGAAGTCGCGGGCGAGGCCGGCGGTGAGGAGCCGCTCCCACTGGTCGCTCGCCCGGAACTGGTTGGCGGCGCCCTGCGCCCAGTCGAGGCCGAGCGCCTCGCCGAGGCGGGTGTAAGCGTTGGTGAGGCCGATCACGTCGACTCCGAGCCGCTTGCCGAGCGCCGCGATTCCGACCGCCCCGTTGAGCTCGAACAGGCGGACGAGCTTGCGGGCGATGTCGTCGTGCACTCCGAGCTCGATCAGCCGCTTGCGGCGTTCGCCTGCCTCGCTCGCCACCTCGCGGCGAAGCAGGCCGTCGACGGCGGAATCGAGAGCGTGCAGGCCGGGGGCGAGATTGTCGACCATCTCGGCGATCTTGGTCGCCGCCGACGTGTTGCGTAGGATGTCGGCCATGTGGAGCTGGAGCGCCTGGCTGGCCTGGTCGAACAATTCGAGGCGGAGCTGCTCGGGAAGGTCGGCGGTGTCGAGCCGCTCCCAGAAGACCTGCATGTCGAACAGGCGCTCGGCCGCGACGAAGGCGGCGGCGACCTGGCCGAACGAGGCGCCTTCCTCCTCCGCAAGCGAGAAGGTCGCGGTGATCCCGAGCCGGTTGACGAGGCGGTTGGCGATCTTGGTGGCGATGATCTCCCGGCGCAGGCGGTGCTGGAGGATGGAGTCGCCGTGGCGGGCGCGCATCGTCTCGGGGAAGGCGCCGCACAGCTCCGGGGTCAGGGTCGGATCCTCGGTGATCTTGCCCGATTCGAGCGCGGCCTGGAGGGCCATCTTCGAGCTGGAGAGGAGGACGGCGAGCTCGGGGCGGGTGAGGCCGCGATCCTCCTGCGCCCGGCGCATCAGCTCCTCGTTGGTCTCTAGCCCCTCGACGGCGCGGTTGAGCCGGCCGCTTTCCTCGAGCATCTCCATCGCCCGCAGCAGGGGCGGCAACCCCGCGGCGCCGCTCCGCTCGGCGATCGAAAGCGCCAGGGTCTGGAGCCTGTTGTCCTCGAGCACGATCTCGGCGACCTCGTCGGTCATCTCGGCGAGGAGGGCGTTGCGGTCCTCGAGGCTGAGCCGGCCCTCGGCCATCTCCCGGTTGAGCGGGATCTTGATGTTGACCTCGTTGTCCGAGCAGTCGACTCCGGCCGAATTGTCGATGAAGTCGGTGTTGATCCGGCCGCCGAGCGCGGCGAACTCGATCCGGCCCGCCTGGGTGATGGCGAGGTTGGCGCCTTCGCCGATCGCCTTGGCCCGAAGCTCGGCGCCGTTGATCCGGATGGCGTCGTTGGAGGGGTCGCCGACCTCCGCGTTGCTCTCGCCCCTGCCCTTGATGTAGGTGCCGATGCCGCCGAACCAGAGCAGGTCGACCGACGCCGAGAGGATGGCGTTCAGGAGCATGGCGGGACCGGTCTCCTCGGCATCGAGGCCGAGCAGGGCGCGGATTTCGGGCGACAGCGGGATCGTCTTCTGGGTGCGCGGGAAGATTCCGCCGCCCTTCGAGATCAGCTTGCGGTCGTAATCGTCCCAGCTCGAGCGCGGCAAGCTGAAAAGCCGGTTGCGCTCCTCCCAGCTCGACGCCGGATCGGGATCGGGATCGAGGAAGATGTGGCGGTGGTCGAAGGCGGCGACCAGCTTGATCGCCTTGGACAGAAGCATCCCGTTGCCGAACACGTCGCCCGACATGTCGCCGACCCCGGCGACCCGGATCGGCTGGGTCTGAACGTCGATCCCGATCTCGCGGAAGTGACGCTGGACCGAGATCCAGGCACCGCGGGCGGTGATCCCCATCGCCTTGTGGTCGTAGCCGTAGCTTCCACCCGAAGCGAAGGCGTCGCCGAGCCAGAAGCCGCGCTCGACCGCGATCGCGTTGGCGACGTCGGAGAAGGTCGCGGTGCCCTTGTCGGCGGCGACGACGAAATAGGGATCGTCGCCGTCGAGGACGACCACGCCTTCGGGATGGACGACCTTGTTGCGGACGATATTGTCGGTGATCGAGAGCAGGGCGCGCATGAAGATGCGGTAGCTCTCGGTCCCCTCGGCGAGCCAGGCGTCGCGATCGGAGGGCGGGGGCAGATGCTTGGGATAGAAGCCGCCCTTGGCGCCGGTCGGGACGATGACGGCGTTCTTGACCAATTGCGCCTTCAGCAGCCCCAATATCTCGGTCCGGAAATCGTCGCGCCGGTCGGACCAGCGAAGGCCGCCGCGGGCGATCGGGCCGCCGCGCAGGTGGATGCCCTCGACCCGCGGCGAATAGACCCAGATCTCGCGCCAGGGCAGCGGCTGGGGCAGGTTCGGGACCCTCGCGCTGTCGAGCTTGAAGGCGAGCGCCTCGCGCCCGGCCGGGGTGAAGGCATTGGTCCGCAGGGTCGCCGAGACGACTCCGTGCAGGAGCCTGAGGATGCGGTCCTCGTCGATCGCCGCGACCTGCGAGAGGCCGTCGCGGATCGTGCGCTCGGCGGCCTCGATCGACGCCTCGCGGACGCCGCCATGCTTCGGGTCGTGAAGCGCGTCGAACAAAGCGATGATGCCGTGGGCCACCGCGGGCGCGCGGCGCAGCGCCTCGACCACCGTCAGCATCGAGTAAGAGAGGCCGCCCTGGCGCAGATAGCGGAACCAGGCGCGGAACAGGACGACGTCGCGCGGCGCCACGGCGGCGGCGACGAGCAACTGGTTGAACGCGTCGTTCTCCGCCTGGCCTTCCAGGACCTCCGCGATCGCGCGCTCGACCAGCTCGGCGCGGTCGAGCACCTGCGCGGCCTCGCCGGCGCGGACCTCGAGCAGGAATTCGTGGACATAGCCGAGCCGTCCTTCGTCGAGAGCGGTCGGATGCTCCTCGAGCACCCGGAAGCCGAAATTCTCGAACACCGGCACCGCGTCGGAGAGCGGGATGACCTCGGCGAGCCGGTAGGTGTTGACCCTGAGCCGCTGCGGCCCGTCCTCCGGCTGGCGGTAGAGCCTGGCGTCGCGCTGGGCGGCGCCGTCGAGGGCGCAGATGCGCAATATGTCCTGGGCCGCCTCGGCGGGCGGGACGGCGATCCGGTAGGCTTCGGGGAAGTCGTCGAGATAGGACAGAGCGAGGCGGGTCGCGCGAGCCGGCCCGACCAGCTCGCCCAGCGCCTCCTCGACCGAGGGCTCCCAGCCGCGCACCATCTCGTCGAGGCGGCGGTCGAGCTCGGCGACGTCGGGGTTCGGAGTCTCGGGCCCGACGTAGAGCGTGTAGCGGATGAGGGCGAGATCGCCGTCGCCCAGCTCGACCGACCAGTTGGAGATCCGGCCCTGCGACGCTTCCTCGATCATCTTGCCGATGGCGAGGCGGCGCCGGGTCGTCAGCTCGTCGCGCGGCAGCCAGATGAAGGCGAACATGTTGCCCTTGAGGATCGAGCGGACGAGGGCGAGAGTCGGCCGAGGCCGGTCGGCCAGCGACATGGCGGTGGTGACGAGCTCGCGAACCGCCTCGACGCTGAGGCTGACGAGGAGGTCGTGCGGCAGAGCGGTGACGGCGTGGCGGAGCGCCTTGCCGCTGTGGCCGGACGGATCGAAGCCGAACTCGCGCTCGAGCTGCTGGAGCCGCCGGCGAAGCAGCGGCACTTCCTCGACGGGCGCGCTGAGCGCCTCGCTCGTCCAAAGGCCGGCATGGACCCCGATGCCGGTGACCTTGCCGCCCTCCCGGATCGGAACGACGACGAGGTCGAGCGGCACCCGGCGGTGGACCGAGGCCCGGCGCTCGGCCTTGGCGAGGAGCGGGACGTCGCCGCCCTGCTCGAAATAACGCATCGCTCCGAGCGCTCCGCCGGGATCGGTCGGCTCGCCGGGAATCCGGAACAGGCCGAGCGTGTCGGTGGGCTGGCCGTCCGGCCGCTCGACCTCGTAGCCGAGCAAGGTCATCGCGCCGTCGGCGAACCAGTGCAGCAGGGCCGCGCCTTCCTCGTTGCCCGCCGCTTCGGCGTCGGCGCGCATCTGCGCCTGCATCGCCCGCCAGTCGGTGACGGCGGCCCGGACGTCGGCGAGGACCCGGTGGAGATCGGCGACGATCTCGCGCCGGCCGCGCGCGTCGGCCCGGTCGACCTCGAGATACATCATCGATTCGCGGCGCTCGGGCTCTTCGCAATGCCGCTCGACGGCGGTGAGCGTTCCGGCCTCGTCGCGGGTGACGCAGACGACCGGATGGAGGAGCCGGTGGACGGTCAGGTTGCGGGCGGCGAGCGTGTTGGCGACGGAGTCGACGAGGAAGGGCATGTCGTCGTTGACGATCCCGATCCGCATCCGGCGATGGCCGAGCGCCCCGCCCTGCGGCTCGACCCGGACGAGGGCGATCCCGGCCGGGCGGCGAAGGGCGCAGGCCGCGATGAACTGGGCGGCGGCGATCCGGTCCGTGTCGGTGAACTCGGCGAGCTCGCCGGGAAGGGCGCCGTCGACGAGGGCATGGGCGAGGGCGTCGACGATCTGCACGTCGGCGGCGGCGGGCTCCGCGACGAGGCTGTCCGAACTCATAACTGGCTCCCAAAGGAACGGCGTGAGGCACCGTCTCAATGGTCGCGCGCCCTATGCCCCCGGCGGCACGGAGGCAACCCCTTGGACTTGCCTCCCCGCCGCGAGGCGGTGGGGAGGGGGACCACGCGAAGCGTGGTGGAGGGTAGAAGGCGCTGGAGGCCGAGGATCGCTCGGGAACCGCCGAGCCGCCTCGCCCTTTACCCCTCCACCGCCTACGGCGGTCCCCCTCCCCGTCCGGCGATGGGGAGGCAAAGGAATGTCATGCCCCGCCAAGCCGATTACCCCGTCGACCCACTGTTCCTCGAGCGCTGGTCGCCCCGCGCCTTCGACGGATCGGAAATGCCCGAGGCGGACCTGCTCACCTTGTTCGAGGCGGGGCGGTGGGCTCCGTCGGCGTTCAACTCGCAGCCCTGGCGCTTCCTCTACGCGCGGCGGGGCGAGGCGGGGTGGGAGCGGTTCCTCGGCCTGCTCATCCCGTGGAACCAGGCTTGGGCGCGAAGCGCCTCGGCCCTGGTCTACATCCTCTCCGATACCCTGCCCGTCACCGACAAGGCCGGCCAGCCGGCGACCTCCCGCACCCACAGCTACGATGCCGGCGCGGCCTGGGCCTGCTTCGCGCTTCAGGCGACCCGGATGGGCTATCAGGCGCACGCAATGTCGGGGGTGGATTTCGAGCGGGCCCCGGAGTCGCTGGGCGTGCCGGAGCGCTATCGGATCGAGGCGGCGGCGGCGGTCGGGCGGATCGGAGATCCGGAGACGCTGGACGAGAAATTGCGGGCTCGGGAGACTTTGAGCGGGCGCAAGCCGGTGGAGGAGTTCGCATTCAGGGGCCGGTGGCCTCGCGAATGACGTCGCCCCAGCGAAGGCTGGGGGCCGGGGGGGGCGAATGACACTGCGCTTTTCCCCCGCTGGGGTGACTTGTGCCGAACCCGCTTCTGGTCAACATTCCCCCGATAACGGTGGACGCGACCATCGAAGGCAAGACTTGGCGCGTCGTCACCCTCCCCGCTCGCCCGGAGCCGATCCGAGTGGCCGCCGAGGAGACGGCGGTGATTGTCGTCGACATGCAGAATGCCTATGCCTCGCCCGGCGGCTATCTCGACCTCGCCGGCTTCGACATCGGCGGAGCCGGCGCGGTGATCGGGCAATGCGCCCAGGTAGTCGAGACCGCCCGTGCCGCCGGCCTTGCGGTCCTCTATTTCCAGAACGGCTGGGACGAGGCCTATGTCGAGGCGGGCGGCCCCGGCTCGCCCAACTGGCACAAGTCCAACGCCCTGAAGACGATGCGGGCGCGGCCGGAGCTTCGGGGCAAGTTGCTCGCCCGCGGCGGCTGGGACCATGCGCTGGTCGAAGCCCTGGCGCCCCATGCCGGCGACATCGTCCTTCCCAAGACGCGCTATTCCGGCTTCTTCAACTCGCAGCTCGATTCGGTGCTCCGCTCGCGCGGCATCCGCAACATCGTCCTCGTCGGAATCGCCACCAACGTCTGCGTCGAATCGACTTTGCGGGACGGCTTCTTCCTTGAATATTTCGGGATCATGCTGGAGGACGCCACCCACCAGGCGGGGCCGGACTATCTTCAGAAGGCGAGCGTCTACAACGTCGAGACCTTCTTCGGCTGGGTCTCAACCGTCGCCGATTTCTGCGGCGCCTTCGGCCAGATAGCAGGAGACGAATAGATGCCGTTCGAACCGATCAATCCGCCGCAATTCCCGACCCCGATCGCGCCTTATTCGGCCGGGACCAAGGCGGGCGGCACGGTCTATGTGTCCGGCACCCTTGCGCTCGGGCCGGGCGGCACCGTCCTCTATCCCGGCGACGCCGAGGCTCAGACCCGGCACGTGCTGGAGACGATCCGGATCACGCTCGAGGCCGCCGGAGCGACGATGGCGGACGTCGCCTTCAACCACATCTTCCTGACCGACTGGGCCGACTATCCGGCGATGAACTCGGTCTATGCGGAATATTTTCCAGGTGCCAAGCCGGCCCGCTACTGCATCCAGTGCGGGCTGGTGAAGCCGGGCCTGGCGGTCGAGATCGCCTCCGTGGCGCACGTCGGCTGATGCCGCACGCCGCAGGCCTCTGGTACGATTGGCACGGCCCGGCCGAGGGCGAAGTGCTCATCCTCTCGCCCGGCCTGGGCGGCTCGGGCTCCTATTGGGCCCCCAATCTGGCCGCTTTGTCCCGGAACTATCGGGTGCTCGTCTACGACCATCGCGGAACCGGCCGAAGCGGGCCGCTCAACGATGCGCCTGTCTCGGTCGCGGCGATGGCGGCGGACGTCCGCGACCTGATGGAGGAGCTCGGCGTCGAGCGGCCCTGCTTCCTCGGCCATGCCCTTGGCGGCCTGATCGGCCTGGAGCTCGGAGCGGTCCTGGCGAAGCGGGTGATCGTCAACGGCTGGCCGAGGCTCGATCCCCACACGGCGCTCTGCTTCGATGTGAGGCTGGAAATATTGCGGGCGAGCGGGCCGGAAGCCTATGTCCGAGCCCAGCCGATCTTCCTCTATCCGGCCGGCTGGAGCTCGATGAATGCGGGCATGCTCGATATCGAAGCGGAGCATCAGCTCGAGCGTCTCCCTCCGGTCGCGACGGTCGAGAAGCGAATCGCCGCGGCTCGGGCGTTCGAGCTTCGGCCGGGACCCGATTGCCCGACCCTGCTCATCGCCGCCGCCGACGACATGCTCGTTCCGGCGCATTGCTCCGAAATGCTGGCCGGGGAGATCGGCGGCGCGGCGGTGGCCCGGCTCGAGTGGGGCGGCCATGCCTGCAACGTCACCGAGCCCGACGCCTTCAATCGCCTGGTCCTCGGATTCCTAAGGAGCTGAACGCGGTGGAAATCGGCATCTTCGTTCCGATCAACAACAATGGCTGGCTGATCAGCGAGAATTCGCCGCAGTATATGCCGAGCTTCGACCTCAACAAGGACATCGCCCAGCGCGCCGAGAAATATGGAGTCGATTTCCTCCTCTCGATGATCAAGCTGAGGGGCTTCGGCGGCAAGACCCAATTCTGGGAATATGGGCTGGAAAGCTTCACCCTCATGGCCGGGCTCGCCGCCGTCACCGAGAAGATCAGGATCTACGCGACCTGCCCGACCCTCGTCATCCCGCCCGCCTTCGCGGCGCGGATGTGCAACACGATCGATTCGATCAGCCACGGCCGCTTCGGCCTCAACCTGATCACCGGCTGGCAGCGCCCGGAATACAGTCAGATGGGGCTTTGGCCGGGCGACGAGCATTTCCGCAACCGCTACCGGATGCTAGGCGAATATGCCCATATCCTGAGGGAGCTTTGGGCAACCGGGGTCTCCGACTTCAAGGGCGAATATTACCGGATGGAGGATTGCCGGGTGCGTCCGGTGCCGGAGGGCGAGATGAAGATCATCTGCGCCGGCTCGTCGGACGAGGGCCTCGCTTTCTCGGCCCGATATGCGGATTACGCCTTCTGCCTCGGCAAGGGGGTGAACACGCCGGCCGCCTTCGCGCCGAACAACGAGCGGCTGATGGCGGCGACGGCGAAGACCGGCCGCGACGTGCGCATCTACGCCCTCTTCATGGTCATCGCCGCCGAGACGGACGAGGAGGCGATGGAGAAATGGATCTCCTATCGCGAGGGGGTGGACGAGGAGGCGGTGGCCTGGCTCGGCTTCCAGGGCGCGGCCGACAAGACCAGCGCCACCACCAACGTGCGCCAGCTCGCCGACACGGAGAGCGCGGTGAACCTCAACATGGGCACCCTCGTCGGCTCCTACGAGAATGTCGCCCGGATGCTCGACGAGGCGAGCACGGTGCCCAATACGGGCGGCGTGCTGCTCACCTTCGACGATTTCATCGAAGGGACGGAGGCGTTCGGGACACGGATCCAGCCGCTGATGAAGTGCCGGGAAGGGGCCGCCTGAGATTCCAGGGGAACACCTAGAGCGGCCCGCGCCAAACCTGAATCGTCATCCCGGGCTCGGTCCGGGGTCCACCTTCTTCCTGGCCGTCGCGGAGAAGCGGGTCGAGCCCGGCATGACGAGATGAGGCGGACAAGCGCACGCCGCTCTAGGCGGCCGCTTTCCGGATCGCGCGCTCCAGCATCGCATCGTCCGCGACCGGAGCGAGGACGGCGAGCCCTCCGACCTCGTCGCGGCGGGCGATGAGCAGGACGAACTCCGCTTCGCCGGGGATGTCGACATGACCGAGCGGCCGGGCGGCGCGAAGGACCTCGCGCGCCGCTTCGCCCTGGTCCGGCTTCGGCTCGGGCCGGCGGGCCCGGCGCTCGGCCTGGACGAGGGCTTTGAGGCCGTCGCTTTCGAGCCGCTCGCGCAGAGCGCCGGCCGGAAGCGCCTGACGGCGCGCCCAGCTCAGGGCGGCGGCGAATTCGGTGAGGCGGCCCTTGTCGTAATCGCTTCCGAAGACGAGCTTGACCACCGGGGTCATCGGCGCCCGCGCCTGGGCCTTGAGCCCGGCATCCTCGAGCAGCTCCGAATAGCCCTCCGGATCCGAGTCGGCGGCCAGGGCGAAGTCGTAGGCGAGGCCGAGGGCGCGGTAGAGCGAGGCCCGGCTGCGCTGGTCGGCGCCGCGGGCGGCGTCGGCGCTGTCGCGGGCCATTCCGAGACGGTCGGCGAGGCCGGCGTCGAGGTCGAGCTCCGGCTCGTCCCAGGCCGTTTCCGGCGCCTCGATCTCGAGCGGCTCCGCATTGGGCCCGTCCGCCCAGACCGGACTTGCGCCCGGCTGGGCCGCGGCGGCGAGCGCGGTCGACGCCTGCTGGGCGATGGCGGAGGCGGTCGCGCTGTCGGCTATCTCCTTCCAGTTGATCACCCCGTAGATGAAGTCGATCACCTCGCCGGTGGAGGAGAAGGGCATCAATATGCCCCGGTACATGGTGTTCCGGCCGCGCTGTCCGACGAACTCGGCCTCGAAGCCGATCGGCGCCTTGTTGGCGATGATCTGCAAATAATGGTCGGTGAGCCGGGACAGGAGCGAACGCTTGGGGACTTCGCTGATCCGGCGGACGTCGCCGATCAGGTCGCATTCCCCGCGCAGGGCTTCGCCCAGCCACGCCACTTTCGGGTCGTCGCTTCCGTCGGAGAAATCGAGCAGGACGCTGTTCGGGCCGAAGTCGCCGAGCGCCTCCGGATCGAGCGCCTTGATCGACGGATAGGCGCGCCCGTCGAGCAGCGAGACCCAGTAATTATAGGCGCGAACGTGCATTCGCCGCTCGTCGAGGCCGATCTCCGGCGGCACCTCGATGCCGCCGTCATCCTCCGCGACGCCGTAGTCCGACTGTTCGTCAAATGCCCGCAGGCTGTCCATCAGGCGGTCCTCATGCTCCCCGTAGACTGAGCTTCTGCACCGGACGTGGTTGAAAAACCGTTAAGGTTTGGCGGGCCGAACCATGACGTCACCCCGCGGGTGGGAGCGGCGCTTGTCATCGCCCGCCGCCGCTGATAGACGCGCGCCCTCCCCTAAGGAGCGCCGCTTTAGCTCAGCTGGTAGAGCACATCATTCGTAATGATGGGGTCAGGTGTTCGAGTCACCTAAGCGGCACCACCTTCCCGACGGGCAACGTCAGAAAATGTAGGCGCAGCCCGATTGCGGCGCGC
>JASLBD010000083.1 GCA_030146745.1 Allosphingosinicella sp.
TGCTTGGTCTTCCCATGCTGCTGCTGGGCGCGTCCTGCGTACCGACGGTCTCGACGGGGCAACGCGTCGGGAGTCCGGGCGCGATCACCGTCGACGAGGCCTCGATCAAGGCCGTCCCGCTGCCTTCCGCCGAAGCGATCGCCCCGGGGCAGGCCGCCGAGCCTTTCGTCGTCGGCAAGCGCAGCGAGCGCGACGTCGCCGCCTCGCTTCAATGCCTCACCGCCGCCGTCTATTACGAAGCCCGCTCCGAATCCTCCGAGGGCCAGCGCGCCGTCGCCCAGGTCGTCCTCAACCGGGTCCGCCATCCCGCTTTCCCCAAGAGCGTCTGCGGAGTCGTCTACCAGGGCTCGAAGCGCCGCACCGGCTGCCAGTTCAGCTTCACCTGCGACGGCTCGCTGCGCGGCGCGCGCGAACCGGCCGCCTGGGCCCGGGCCCGCCGCATCGCCGGCGCCGCCCTGGCCGGAAGCGTCTACGGCCCGGTCGGCCATGCCACCCATTACCACGCCGCCTACGTCCAGCCTTGGTGGGCGGCGTCGCTGCGGCGCGCGGTGAGCGTCGGCTCCCACATCTTCTACCGCTGGCGCGGCGACTGGGGCGATCCCAAATCCTTCCGCCGCCCCTATCTGGCGGCCGAGATAGCGGAGCGCCCCGAGCCGAAGGCGCTGCCGGACCGGCCGGAACGGCTCGCGGTCCGTAGCGACGAGGGCCCGGGCCCGGCGGAGGTGACGAAGGCGTTCGGAGTCACCATCCGCCGCGGCGGACCGCCGCCGCTGGTCCTGGCGGCGGCCGGAGCAGAGGCGCCGCCCCAGCGTCTCGCCGGCGCGGCCGAAGTCCGAGTGCATGTCGGGCTTCCCGACTTCGTCGAAGCCGTTCCGGCCGAGTCCGGGCCCGAGGTGGCCGTGCGCTGACCGAACCTTCGCGAAGGTTGGGCCCGACTCTCCCGCCGATAACCCCGGCCTTCGCGAGGACAGAAGCGTTTCGACGTCATCGGGGACGTACCTCGGATTGCAACGAATGCTTGTTCATGCTATGTTCGATCAGGCTCTTTGACAGTGTGAACCATAGCAACGCGCCGTGATCCGCGACTGCCGCGAAGTTCACGAAAAAGGTGCGTGACCCAATGAACTTCGTGAACTTCGAGTCTGCCGGACCCGCCCCGGGAAGAGGAGCTCAACGACGTCAGGACAGATCCTAGCGCACCCGCTTCACATAGACCCGCCCGTCCTCGCGCCGCTCGGTCGCGAAATTGGGCACCGCGTCGATCAGCTCGGCCAGCCCCGCATAGCCGTAGCTCCGGGCGTCGAACGAGGAACGGTTGCCGGCCCGCTGGCCGACCTCGGAGAGGCTGGCATAGCCGCGTCCGTCCCGCTTGGAGGCCCGGAAGGCGGCGCCGAGCAGCTTGACCAGCTCGTCGTCCACCTTGAGCTTGGGCGGGGGCAGCGAAGCTTCGGGCGCATTATGGTCGTCGTCCTGGCCGAAGGCGGCGACGTCGATGAAGCGGCTGCACGCCTCCTGGAACGAAACCGGAGTCCGGACCTTCGAGCCGAAGCCGTAGACCGGCACTCCGTCCTGCCGGATCCGCATCGCCAGCGGCATGAAGTCCGAATCGCTCGACATGATCCCGAAGCCGTCGACCCGGCCGCCGAAGAGGAGGTCCATGGCGTCGATTGTCATCTTCATGTCGGTGGCATTCTTGCCCTTGGTGATGTCGAACTGCTGGTGAGGCTCGATGGCGTGGCGATGGGTCATTTGCGCCCAGCCCTTGAGCCCCGCCTTCGTCCAGTTCCCGTAGGCCCGCCGGATGTTCACCGTGCCAAGCTCGGCGAGCACCGTCAGGACCGCGTCGAGATGGTCGGACGAGGCGTTGTCGGCGTCGATCAGAAGCGCGATATTGCCCTCCTGGCGGTCGGTGTCGGCCATGTCAGCGCCGGGCGCCGGCGTTGAGTCGGGCGTCGACGCTCCACGGCCCCGGCCCGGCCGCGGCGATGTAGAGGAAGACGAAGCAATAGAGGATCGCCGCGTCGCCGCCGTTCAGGGCGGGGAAGGGGCTGTCCGGCGCGTGGAACATCCAATAGGCCACCGCCATCTCGCCGGAGAGGATGAAGGCGACGGGGCGGCTGAACAGCCCGACCAGCAGCAAAGCCCCGCCGATCAGTTCGAGCAGGCCGCCGAACCACATGAGGCTGAGCGGCGGCGGCGACGGCATCGGCGAAGGCGGAAAGCCGAGCAGCTTCTGGGTCCCGTGCGCCATGAAGATGAGCGCCGAGACGATTCGGAGCAGGCTCAGCAGGCGCGGTGCCCAGGCCGCTGGCAATCCCAGATCGCGCATATTCTTCCTTCCTCGGGAGCGAAGCGTGAGTGCCTAACATCCCTGTTCGAGGCGCGAAAGCCGGGACCGGCAAGCCTCTGAGGCGGCGTGATTAATCGCCACTGGCACTTTGCGCCTTTCTGCGGCAGAAAGCTTGGCCAGCCCATGCCCAGCCTCCGCAGCCTCTATGACGTCCTCAACGTCGCTCCCGAAGCCGAGCCTGTCGTCGTCGAGGCGGCCTACAAGGCGCTGATCAAGAAATATCATCCCGATCAGGCGGTGGAGGCACCCGTCTCCAAGGACGCGACCGAGATCAACGAGGCCTTTGCGATCCTCAAGGATCCGGCCAGGAGGGCCGATTACGACCACCGGCTGTGGACCAAGCAGCAGGCGCTCCGACTCGCCGAGCTGCAGGTGGCGAGCGGCGGCCGGCCGCCGCGCTTCGTCGCGGTCAGCGGCTGGCTGATCGCCGGCCTGCTCGCCGCCGCGCTCGCCGCCGTCGCCATGGGCAGGAACGTGGTACCGCCGCGGATGAGCGAGATCGCCGAAGCGGCCGAGGTCCATGACGCGGAAGCGCCGGCCCGGGCCGCGGCGCTCAAGGCCGCCGCCGCCGAGGCCGTGCACGACCGCAATTCCATGCCCTCGGGCGCCGCGGTCATCGCCCGGGTCCGGGCCGAGGAGGGCGTTCGTCCGGTGACGGTCCGCCCCGTGCCGGCGCCCGCGCCGCCCCGCGCCGGCTCCGGCGCCCCGCGCAGCCGCAAGACCCGGCCCGAGGCCCGGGCGAGGACCGAGCGGCGCAACGAGAGCGATTTCCTCGAGCGCCAAGGCTATATCTACTGATGCGCCTCCCCACCGCTCCGCGGCAGGGAGGCAAGTCAGCCTACCCCTTGCACGGGACGGTGCAGGGCTTTTGCGGTTCGCCGCGGTTCTTGCGGCGGATCCGGTCCTCGCCGGCGGAGCGCTCGACCTTCGCCTTGAGGCCGCTCTTCTCCTTCTTGTAGCCCTTGGCTTCGAGGCAGTCATAGGCGTTGAGCAGGGCGGCGACCGGGTCCATCCAATATTTGCGGTTGGCGTCGCTCGTGCACAGATCGACGTCGACCTGTTGCTCGGCCAGTGTCTTGGTCGGGTGCGAGACCTGCGCCGTGCAGGCGGCGAGGAAGAGCGCGGAAAAAGCGAGCGGCACGAGCTTCATACAGGCCTTCTTGCATCCGGTGGCCCGGATCGCAACTTTGGCAAGGTCATGAAACGCGCCGCCGCCCTCGCCGCAATCCTTCTGCTCTCCGCCTGCAACTCGTCGAGGCCGCCCTGGGCCGATGGGCGAATGGTCACGGAGGAACGGCCAGGCGATGGCGAGGCGCAGGATCTCTCGCGGCTCGAGGCCCGCCTGCTCGCCGTCCACAATCGCGAGCGCTCGGCCATCGGGGCCCGGCCCCTCGTCTGGGATCAGGGCCTGGCGGCGGCCGCGGCCTCCTACGGCCCGGCTCTGGCGCGGCTCGGCAAGCTCGCCCATGCGCCGGCGAACCTGCGCCAGGGTCAGGGCGAGAATCTGTGGATGGGAACCCGCGACGCCTACACGCTGGAGGAGATGGCGCAGGGCTGGGCCGCCGAGAAGAGCCTGTTCCGCCCCGGTCTCTTCCCCGCCGTCAGCCGAAGCGGCAACTGGACCGACGTCAGCCATTACACCCAGATGATCTGGAAGGGCACGACGCGGGCCGGCTGCGCCGTCCACAAGGCCCGCAAGTGGGACTTCCTCATCTGCCGCTATTCGCCGCCGGGCAATGTGGTGGGTCGGAGGGTGCCCTGACCTCAGCGCGACCGGGCCGCGAGCCGTTCCGCGTCGCTCTCCTCGAAGGTGCGAACGACGCTCTCCGGCGGCGGCGGGCCGAGCAGGCTGACGAGGATCGCGGCGCCTCCACAGACCAGGAAGCCGGGGACGATCTCGTAGATGAGCGTGCTCAGCGCGGCGCCGCCTTCCAGCACCGGCGCGTAGATCCAGAACAGCACCGTCGCCGCGCCCAGCACCATCCCGACGAGCGCGCCGTTGCGGGTCAGCCGCTTCCAGGTGAGGCTGAGGATTACGATCGGGCCGAAGGCGGCGCCGAATCCAGCCCAGGCGTTGGCGACCAGGCCGAGGATGCTGCTTTCGGGATCGTAGGCGAGCCAGATCGCGGCCAGGGCGACGGCGAGGACGCAGATCCGCCCCACCGTCACCAGCTCCCGCTGGCTCGCTTCCCGGCGCCAGTAGATGCGGTAGAAATCCTCGGTCAGCGAGGAGGAGGAGACGAGCAGCTGCGAGCTGATCGTGCTCATGATCGCCGCCAGCAAAGCGGCGAGCAGGAAGCCGGTGATCAGCGGATCGAAAAGAACGTCGGCGAGCAGGACGAAGATCGTCTCGGGATCGGCGAGCGGCGTCCCGGTGCGGGCCACATAGGCCGCGCCGATGAGGCCGGTGGCGACGGCGCCGATCAGCGCGACCGCCATCCAGGTCATGCCGATGTTGCGCATCCTCGGCACGTCGCGGACCGACCGCACCGCCATGAAGCGGACGATGATGTGCGGCTGGCCGAAAT
>JASLBD010000183.1 GCA_030146745.1 Allosphingosinicella sp.
CGTGTCGATGTCCAACATGAAGTACGACGCCCTCGCCGCCGGCGGAGTGGAGATAGGCGAGCGGGTGCCGATCCCCGACGGACTGGTACCGCCCGACGCCAGCGTCGAGATGGAGGCGAAGAAGGCCGCCGGCTATTACACCCCCGAAGGGGCGCCGAGCGAGGCGCATCTGCGCTCGGTGGTCGGACGGGACCTGGGGAAGTTCTAGGGGTGGGATCGATCGAGTCAACGAAGCATCGCCAACGGATGTCTCAATTCTATCGAACGGACTGTCCGAACGAATGAACGGCCCGAACGAAGCCCTCCTCGCCCTGCTCAGCGCCGCCGCCGTGCGCGAGCGGGCGCACGAGATTCTGGAGATCGCGCTCGGGGGCGGAGTCGAAGGCTGGACCGTCGATCCCGGCCGGCTCGACCAAGCGGCCGAACTCACGGCCAAAGTGACACGGGAGGCCTATCCCGACCTCGCCATCCCCTTCCACGCGCGCTGGCGGCATTTCGTCGCCGGGGCGCCGCGCCTGCCGGAAGGCGATGCGGCGGAGAGGGCACGGGCGGCCTTCGACCTCGTCATCCTTTCCGTGCTGCTCGACGCCGGCACCGGGCCGGGCTGGCGCTTTTCGGATCCTGCGAGCGGCAAGACCTTCACCCGGTCCGAGGGTCTCGCGGTCGCTAGCCAGAGGCTGGTCGAAAGCGGGGCGCTCGGCGCGAGCGGAGCCGCGCTGGCCGCACTGGACGGCGAAACCCTGGCGCGGGGATTCCAGGTGAGCGAGGCCAATCCGCTGGCCGGCCTCGACGGCCGCACCGCCCTGCTCCGGCGCCTCGGAGCGCAGGTGCTGGCGCGGCCGGACCTGTTCGCCACGGCCGGCGAGCCGCGCCCCGGCGGGCTCTACGACGTCCTCGCCGCCCGCGCGGAAGGCGGGAGGCTGCCGGCGCCGGCGATCCTCGAGCTTCTGCTCGAAGCGCTCGGGCCGATCTGGGCGGACCGGCTGGCGGTGGGCGGGGTGCCGCTCGGCGACTGCTGGCGCCATCCCGCGATCCGCCGGGACGACGAGAGCGACGGGCTCGTGCCGCTGCACAAATTGTCGCAATGGCTGGCTTATTCGCTGATCGAGCCGCTCGAGGCTGCGGGCATCGAAATGGTCGAAGTGGACGGGCTCACCGGCCTCGCCGAATATCGCAACGGCGGGCTGTTCGTCGACACCGGCGTGCTCAGCCTCACCGATCCGGAAGCGGCCGCTCGGCCCCACCGGGTGTCGGATCCGCTGATCGTCGCCTGGCGCGCGATGACGGTCGCCTTGCTCGACCGGATGGCGCCGCTCGTCCGGACCCGGCTCGGCGTGAACGCCGAAGACTTCCCGCTCGCCCGGATGCTCGAAGGCGGAAGCTGGGCGGCCGGCCGCCGGATCGCCGCCCAGCTCCGCCCGGGCGGCGGCCCGCCCTTCACCATCATCAGCGACGGAACGGTATTCTAAAGATGGACGGACTGACGATCGTCGACCACCCTTTGGTCCAGCACAAGCTCACCATCCTTCGCGACAAGGACAGCTCGATCCTGCTGTTCCGCACCGTCGTGCGCGAGATCGCGACCTTGCTCTGCTACGAGGTGACCCGCGACCTTCCGACCGACCTCGTCCGGATCGAGACCCCGATCGCGACGACCGAATCTCCCGCCATCGCCGGCAAGAAGCTGGTCTTCGCGCCGATCCTCCGGGCCGGCCTCGCCATGGCCGAAGGGATGCTCGACCTCGTCCCTTCCGCCCGCGTCGCCCATATCGGCCTCTATCGCGAGCCCGTCTCGCTCCAGTGCGTCGAATATTATTTCAAGACCCCGGAGGACGTCGGCGAGCGGCTCGTCATCATCGTCGACCCGATGATGGCGACCGGCCACACCGCCATCGCGGCCATCGACCGGCTGAAGGAAGGCGGAGTCGTAGACATGCGCTTCGTCTGCCTGCTCTGCTCGAGGCCGGGCGTCGAGGCCGTCCGGGCGGCCCATCCCGACGTGCCGATCTGGACCGCGGCGATGGACGAGACGCTCAACGACCACGGCTATATCGTCCCGGGCCTCGGCGACGCCGGCGACCGGACCTACGGGACGCGCTGAGGGTGACCGTCATTCCGGCGAAGGCCGGAACCCATGAGCACGGACGTACGATTTACGCGCCCCGGTGTTCAGGGATCCCGGATCAAAGTCCGGGATGACGAAAAGCGGCTACTCCGTCGACGGCTCGGCGGAGGACCAGTGGATGTGGACGATCTTCCACGCCCCGGCGGAATCGCGGCGAAGGACCATCGTCTCGACCATGATCCGGTCGACGGGACGGCCGTTGAAGCTGCCCTTGGTACGGCTTTCGCTTGCGATCCAGGCGAGGTCGCCCGCGGCATGGCCGGTGCGGCGGCTTCTCACCGAAGGAACGGCCTTGGAGAAAGCGGCGTCGGCGGCGGCATGGCGCGCGGCATATTCCGCCTTGCTGCGCTCGGCCCGGCCTTCCTCGAACACCAGGGCGTCGTCGGCGACCAGAGCCAGTGCGGCCTTCTCGTCGCCCCGGCGCAAGGCG
>JASLBD010000084.1 GCA_030146745.1 Allosphingosinicella sp.
GGCGACCATCCCGCCGCTCATCGCCTACAACAACATGCTGGGGATCAACGAGGACGAGTTTCTCGCCGCGACCCAGGGCACGTTCAAGCTCGGCATCGAGTTCGTCGACTGGGGTGCGCCGGGCGAGCGCTATTTCCATCCCTTCGGCGACCACGGCCAGGATTTCCGCGGAGTCCATTTCCACCAGCTCTGGTTGCGCGAGCGCAAGCGGCGCGAGCTTCCCGACATCTCCGCCTGGTCGATGAGCGCGACCGCGGCTTTGCTCGGCCGCTACGCGCGCCCGGGCCCCGACGCGCGCCTGCCCTTCTCGCAGCTGCTCCACGCCTTCCATTTCGACGCCGGCCTCTACGCCCGTTTCCTGCGCGGGCGGGCGGAAGCGGACGGCGTTCGGCGCGTCGAAGGGAAGATCGTCGACTCGGCGCTGGACGGGACGAACGGAAACCTCGAATCGGTCACCCTCGCGGACGGAACCAACCTCGCGGGCGACCTCTTCATCGATTGCTCCGGCTTCCGCGGCCTGCTGATCGAGGGCAAGCTGGCGACCGGCTATGAAGAATGGCAGAGGTGGCTCCCCTGCGACCGGGCGGTGGCGGTCCCGAGCCGCTATCCGGGCCAGCCGGACCCTTTCACGCGCTGCACCGCGCGCGCCGGCGGCTGGCAATGGCGGATCCCGCTCCAGCACCGGATGGGCAACGGCCTCGTCTATTCGAGCGACCATATTTCCGACGGCGACGCCGAGGCGCTGGTGCTCGCCAACCTCGAGGGCGAGCCGCTCGCCGAGCCGCGCCGGCTCTCCTTCGTCGCCGGCCGGCGCAAGCTGGCCTGGAACCGCAACGTCGTCTCGCTCGGCCTGTCGAGCGGCTTCATCGAGCCGCTCGAATCGACCAGCATCCATCTCATCCAGAGCGGCATCGTGAAGCTCCTGGCCCTGTTCCCCGACCGGCGCTTCGATCCGGTCGAGCGCGACGAATACAACCGTCAGATGCAGGACGTGTACGAGGATGCGCGCGACTTCATCATCCTTCACTACAAGGTGACGAGGCGGGACGATTCCGACTTCTGGAACCATTGCCGGACGATGGACGTGCCCGACAGCCTCGCCCGCAAGATCGATCTCTGGCGGGCCAAGGGACGGGTCTTCCGAGCCGGGCGGGAGCTTTTCGGGACTCCGAGCTGGGCCGCGGTGATGCTGGGGCAGGGCCTCGTGCCCGACGACCATGAGCCGGCTGCAGACGCCCTCGATCCGGACATGATCGCCGACGCCCTCGACAAGATGCGGCTGAGCTATTCACGGATGGCCGAACAGATGCCGATGCACGGCGAATTCATCGCCCGCTCCTGCGCGGCGGCCAAGGCGGCCTGACTCCCGTCATGCCGGACCTGATCCGGCATCCATGAAAACGCGGAGGCGACTCCAGCTCGAAAGGCGGAGTTCATGGACCCGGATCAAGTCCGGGGTGACGACATTGTCTCCACCCCCTCCAGCCCCAGCCAGCGCGCCACCAGCTCGAGCTCGGCCGCGAGCCGCTCCTCCGTCTCCGCCGACGCGCCCGGCTCCAGAGTCGTCCGCTGCACCCGCAGGGTGGAGCGCTGGCGATCGGCCTTCAAGTCGACCCGCGCGACCAGCGCCTCGTCGAGCAGGAAGGGCAGGACGTAATAGCCATGGACGCGTTTCCCGGCCGGCGTGTAGATCTCGATCCGGTAGCGGAATCCGAACAGCCTTTCGGTTCGGGCGCGCTCCCAGACCAGGGGGTCGAAGGGCGCGAGCAGCGCCTGGCCGCGAACCCGGCGCGGGCGGCGCGCGTCGCGGTGGAGAAAGGCGGGTCTCCTCCAGCCCTCGACCGCCACCGGCCGCAGGACCCCCTCCTCCACCAGCTCCGCCACGGCCCGCCTCGCAGCCTCGGGCTTCAACCGGAAATAGTCGCGCAGGTCGGTCTCGGTGGCGATTCCGAGCGCTTGGGCCGCGTGCGCCACCAGCCCGCGCTTCGCCTCCGTCTCCGCCGGCGTCGGAAGCGCCAGGATCGCGGCCGGGACGACCCGTTCGGTGAGGTCGTAGACCCGCTCGAAGCTCCCCCGCCGGGTGGCGGTGGTGATGAGCCCGGCCCAGAACAGCCATTCCAGGGCTCGCTTGGTATCCCCCCATTCCCACCAGCCGCTCCGGCCCTTGCCCTCCTCGAAATCCGACGCGGCGAGCGGCCCCTCTTCGCGGATGCGCTCCAGGATCGCCCCCGCCTCGCCGCGCCGCTCGCCGGCATAGGCCTTGAGGCTGCCCCAGCCGATCTCGCCACGTTCGGCGCTCGCCATCCGCCAGCGGAGCAGCGGATGCATCCCGAGCGGCAGGAGCGAGGCTTCGTGCGCCCAATATTCGAACAGCCGCCGCTCCCGACTCGGCCCCCAGGCGGCCCGGTCGATGAGGCCGCGATCGTAGGGCCCAAGCCTCGAGAAAGCGGGCAGGTAGTGCGCCCGCACCAGCACGTTGACGCTGTCGATCTGGTGGAGGCCGAGGCGCTGGACCGTCCGGCGCAGGTCGCGCTTGGCGACCGTTTCGGGCCGGGCGCGCCCGAAGCCCTGGGCCGCAAGCGCGATTCGCCTCGCCGAAGCGGGCGACACCCGTTCGCTCACGCCCGCCGGTTCTTCCTCCAGATCGATACGATGATCAGCGAGAAAGCTGCCAATCGAAGAAGGTAGAGCCAGCTGCGCTCTTCGACCGGTATGTCGGTGAAGGCGAGCATGGCCTGGCCGAGGCCGAGCAGCCAGAATGCAGTCGCAAAAGCCAGGAACAGGCCGTCGTGAGTCCGCTTCCAGAACCTGAGGAAGAAGAAGCCGGCGACGAGGAACCCCATCGTGATCGCGCCCGAGAGGAAATCGAACAAGGTGCCCACCTATTCCTCCAGGTCCCAGATGAAGCCGAAC
>JASLBD010000188.1 GCA_030146745.1 Allosphingosinicella sp.
TATGTCTCATATGCTGAGACGTACGACAGGATAACCTGAGGCTTCGCGTCGCGCAGGGTCAACAAGGAAGGTAGGAGGTACTTGACTCCCCGTCAAGAATCTGACTCCGAAAATGCGACGACTCGAATCCCGCGTGAGTCGAATCGCCGACTCGAGCGCCTGAAGACAATCCCCAGCTAGGAGCGCTCACAATGTCGGATCCGTACGCCTTCGTCCTCCGCGAAACCGGCGGCCCCGAAGTGCTCGAGGCCGAGCATATCGATGTGCCGAGCCCCGGTCCGGGCGAGGTGCTGGTTCGCAACGAGGCGGTGGGGCTGAACTTCATCGACACCTATCATCGCTCCGGGCTCTACAAGCTGCCTCTGCCTTCGGGCCTCGGCGGCGAGGGGGCGGGGGTGGTCGAGGCCGTCGGCGAGGGGGTGAGCGGGTTCCGGGAGGGCAACAGGGTCGGCTATTTCACCGGGCCGCTCGGGTCCTATGCCACGCATCGGACGATCGCCGCCGACAAGCTGGTGAAGCTGCCCGAGTCGATCAGCTTCGAGGACGCCGCCGCGGCGATGCTCAAGGGCTGCACCGCCGAATATCTGATCGAGCGCTGCGCTCGGGTGGAGGCGGGGCAGTCGGTCCTGGTCCAAGCCGCGGCGGGCGGAATGGGCTCCATCCTCGTGCAATGGCTGAAGGCCGTCGGCGCCACCGTGATCGCCCATGCCGGCGACAGCCGCAAGGCGGCGCTTGCTAAGGAGCTCGGCGCCGACCACGCTCTGTGCTGCCCCATGGACTCGCTCGCCGCCGAAGTGCGGGCGCTGACGGAGGGCCAGGGGGTGCCGGTCGTGCTCGACGGGGTCGGGGAGGCGAGCTGGAAGGCGTCGCTCGGCTCGGTCGCACGCCGCGGCCTGCTCGTCACCTACGGCAACGCCTCCGGGCCGGTGCCGCCCTTCACCGCGCTCGACCTGCTCAGCGCCGGCTCGGTCTTCGTCACCCGGCCGACGCTGGCCGATTATTGCAGGAGCCCGGACGAGATGGCGGCCTCGGCGGCGCGGCTGTTCGAGATGGTCGAGAAAGGCTCGGTGACGGTCCGGATCGGAGCCACCTTCCCCCTGCTCGAAGCCGCCGACGCCCACCGCGCGATCGAGGCCAGGGCGACGACGGGATCTACGGTTCTGATTCCCTGAGGCTGACCGGCTTTATAGCTCGACACTCAACCAGGAGTGGCGTTCTTCCTCCAATCCACTGGAAGCTTAATCGGAAGGACGCCTCGACTGGTCAGCTCAGCCAGACCATTCGTGATAAAGTGTTTCGCTACCTCGGTGGCCGTAGCCCCGTAAAGCCCCGTTTCTGCCAGCCATTCCAGGCGCTCATAATTGGCCACCGCGATCGTCGGATGGACTTTTTTGGTTTGGGAGGGATTCGGCTTACGAGCCATTCGGACAAGATATCCGAGATTCTAATTAGGTGCTAGTTAGAACCTGAAACAGCTTGAACTGATTTCCGGAAGGGGTAGAGTGGGTCCAGCGACTGAAGGGGATCGTCATGGCCCATGCCATCGAGGTCGAGATTGAACGCAACTACGCCGCGTTCAAAGATATGCTCGACGACCTTCTGCCCCAGAATGGCGGCCAATATGCGCTTCTGCACAATCAGCGGCTTGAGGGAATTTTTCCCACGGCTGGCCACGCCGAACGGGCCGGATACGAGCGTTTCAAGGATCAGCCATATTCAATCCAGCTCGTATCCCGGACGCCGGTTGATTTAGGTTTTTATTCCTATGCGATTTCTCCGGGGGAAGCTCGAGAACGGCCGGATCCGAATTAAAATCGGAATAAGGTCATTTCAGCCGTACGAACCAGTCGACGGCGTCTCGACTCCTTTCAACCTTATTTATCATGAGTATATGGCGCTGGTCGACACAGGGGCACTGAGAACCTGCGTAAGTGAGCGCGTTGTGCAGTCCGTCGGGCTAAAGAGAAAGGGTCGGGCGGAGATTTGGAACATCCGGCGAGAGGAAACGCATTGGACCTATCTATTTCACATCGGAATTTGGCCGGACACCGATGATAATATGCCATCACCTGTTTTCGGCATCGGGCCTGAAATCGAAGGAATAGATATAGGCAATCATCGCTTCTTTGACGTTCTGCTCGGAATGGACGTTATCTCGCAGGGCTCGCTGCACCTAGAGCGTGACGGCTCCTTTGAAATGGCCTTCCCGGACTAGGTTTCGTGGATAGCCTAAACCCGCGCCATGGAGTTCCCCCTCCAGGCACTGCTCCTACTAGATAAAAAGCACGAGCACCGACGCCAGTCGGGAGAATGCCGATTCCCAAAGCGTCAGGTAAACAGCGTGCCCAGCCCCACATTGGGGTCTACGAAGCCCTCGTAGATCATCTTGCCGGCGACGTAGACGATCACCAGCAGTCCGATCCAGGCGATCCAACGATAGCGATCGATATATTTGGCGATATTGTTGGCGACGACGCCCATCAGAGCGACAGCGAGCCGCAGCCCGATGATGAGGATTCCCGGATGCTCGCGCGCGCTCTCCGAACGCCGCGAACATGTCGAGGCTCATAGGACGTCGACGCTGTATCCGAAATGGATGCGATGTCACGATTATTTCCAGCCAAGACAGTCTAATATGAAAAAGGCGCTACGAAGAAATAAACAACGTTACGCCGAAAAGGGAGATGATAATGAGAGATTCCACCAAAGCTGTACTTGCAGCCCTGACTTTGATTGCCGCATCGGTACCTGCGATCGCTCTTGCGCAGGACGGTGCAGAACAGACTGTGTGTAACACTGACTGTAGAGCCAGCTTAACCTGCGCCATCGTGCAATGGATGTTTTGCTAGCATAGCTCGCGGGAGGGTGGTCGTGCCCTCCCGCGTCACCTAAAATTCTTGTTCGGCTGGCTGGCCTCGAAGAGGAGACCCCAGCGCGAGCCTAAGTGAACAGCCCGCCCAAGCCGGGCGTGCTCTCGTCGCCCGTCCAGCCGACCCACATCATGTCGACCGCAACCCACAGGATGAGGGCAAGACCGATGAGGGCGATCCAGCGATAGCGTTCGATATATTTGGCGATAACGTTCGAGGCGAGGCCCATCAGCGCCACGGACAGGACCAGACCGACGATGAGGATCCCGGGATGCTCGCGTGCGGCGCCCGCGACGGCGAGCACGTTGTCGAGGCTCATGGATACGTCCGCAACGACGACCGCCCAAACGGCGGCGGCAAAGCTCTTGGCGGGTCTGAGGCCCGACGTCTCGTCCCCGCTGACCTCCGGCGATCCGTGGCTCTCGCCTACCGGGTGGCGAAGCTCGCGCCACATCTTCCAGGCAACCCAGAGGAGGAGGAGCCCGCCGGCGAAGACGAGGCCGACAATCCCCATAAGCCAGGTGGTGATCAGTGCGAAGCCGATGCGGAGCACGAGCGCCGCCGCGATACCGATCAGGATGACCTTCCTGCGCTGCTCGGCCGGCAGGCCCGCCGCGAGGGCGCCGATGATCACCGCGTTGTCGCCCGCCAGCAACAGATCGATGCCGAGGATCTTGAGAAAAGCCTCGAGCTCGGACTTCTGGGTGATGTTCGAAAAGTCGCGGATGATGTCCTGCCAAATGGTGGCCAGATTCAGGTCCAGAGCGGGCGTTGCTGCTGCCAGGAACGTCAGTAACATGATGCTAGCCTTACTGATTCATCGAGGCGAAGAAATCCTCGTTGGACTTGGCGTCCTTCATCTTGTCGAGGAGGAACTGCATGGCGTCGACCGTGCCCATCTGCATGAGAATGCGGCGAAGGACCCACATCTTGGAGAGGGTCGCCTGGTCGACGAGCAGCTCCTCCTTGCGGGTGCCGGACTTGCCGACGTCGAGCGAGGGGAAGATGCGCTTGTCGGAAACCTTGCGGTCGAGGACGATCTCGGAATTGCCCGTGCCCTTGAACTCCTCGAAGATGACCTCGTCCATCTTGGAGCCGGTGTCGATCAGAGCGGTGGCGATGATCGAGAGCGAGCCGCCTTCCTCGATGTTGCGAGCGGCGCCGAAGAAGCGCTTGGGACGTTGAAGGGCGTTGGCGTCGACGCCGCCGGTCAGCACCTTGCCGGAGCTCGGCACCACCGTGTTGTAGGCGCGGCCGAGGCGGGTGATCGAATCGAGCAGGATCACCACGTCCTTCTTGTGCTCGACGAGGCGCTTGGCCTTCTCGATCACCATCTCGGCGACCTGGACGTGGCGGCTGGCGGGCTCGTCGAAGGTCGAGGAGATGACCTCGCCTTTCACCGAGCGCTGCATGTCGGTCACCTCCTCGGGCCGCTCGTCGATGAGCAGGACGATGAGGAAGACCTCGGGATGGTTGTCGGTGATCGCCCGGGCGATGTTCTGGAGGAGCACGGTCTTGCCGGTCCTGGGAGGCGCCACGATCAGGGCGCGCTGGCCCTTGCCCTGCGGCGATATGATGTCGATCACCCGCGCCGACTTGTCCTTCACCGTCGGGTCGGCGCTGTCGAGGGTCAGCTTCTCGTCCGGGTAGAGCGGGGTGAGATTGTCGAAATTGACGCGGTGGCGGACCGCGTCGGGATCGTCGTAATTGACCTGGGCGAGCCGGACGAGGGCGAAATAGCGCTCGCCGTCCTTGGGCCCGCGGATCTCGCCTTCGACCGTGTCGCCGGTACGGAGGCCGAATTTGCGCACCTGGTTGGGCGCGACGTAGATGTCGTCGGGGCCGGCCAGGTAATTGGCCTCGGGCGAGCGCAGGAAGCCGAAACCGTCGGGAAGCACCTCGATCGTGCCCTGTCCCATGATCTCCTCGCCATTCTCGGCCTGGACCTTGAGGATCGAGAACATCAGCTCCTGCTTGCGCAGGGTCGAGGCGCCCTCGATTCCCAGCTCTTCGGCCATGGCGACGAGGTCGGCGGGGGATTTTTGCTTCAGGTCT
>JASLBD010000207.1 GCA_030146745.1 Allosphingosinicella sp.
ACCCGCAAGATCACCGAGGACCTCGCCAACGTCGCCGCCCATCGCGCCCAGGTCGCCGCGCAGTGACCCGGCGCTCGGTGATCGTCGGCACCGGCGCCGCTCTGCCGCCCCGCCGCGTCACCAATGCCGAGCTCGCCGAGCGGGTCGAGACCACCCATGAATGGATCGTCGAGCGCACCGGAATCGAGGCGCGCCATATCGCCGGCGACGGCGAGACGACGGCGACGCTCGCTACCGAGGCGGCGGAGAAGGCACTCGCGTCGGCCGGTCTGGCCGCCGGAAAGATCGGGCTGATCGTCCTTGCCACCGCAACTCCGGACCAGACGTTTCCTGCCAGCGCCACCCGGGTTCAGACCGCGCTTGGGATCAACGACTGCATCGCCTTCGATGTCCAGGCGGTCTGCACCGGCTTCCTCTACGCCCTGTCGATCGCCGACAATATGGTGAAGGGTGGAATGGCCGATTACGCTTTGGTGATCGGGTCGGAGACGTTCAGCCGGATCTTGGACTGGGAGGACCGGGCGACTTGCGTCCTGTTCGGCGACGGCGCCGGAGCGATCGTCCTCCAGGCCCAGGAGGCGGAGGACAAGGGCATTCTCGCCACCCGCCTTCATGCCGACGGCCGCCACAACGACCTGCTCTTCGTCGACGGCGGAGTCTCGACCACCGGTACGGTCGGCAAGCTCAGGATGAAGGGCAAGGAGGTGTTCCGCCACGCGGTCGTCAACCTCGCCGCCGTCCTCAACGAGACCCTCGAGGCCGCCGGCCACAGCGCCGACGAGGTCGACTGGGTGGTCCCGCATCAGGCCAACAAGCGGATCCTCGACGCCACCGCCAAGAAGCTAGGGCTCGATCCGGCGCGGGTCATCGTCACCGTCGACCAGCATGCCAACACCTCGGCCGCGTCCGTGCCCCTGGCGCTCGACACGGCGGTCAGGGACGGGCGGATCAAGCCGGGCGACCTGATCGTGCTCGAGGCGATGGGCGGCGGCTTCACCTGGGGCGCCGCCGTCGTCCGTTACTGAGGTCATGCAGCTACGTAATAGCCGAAGGTGCATTCGGGGCATTTCGCCGCAATGCGGTTTGCACTTAAGTACAAGCTGGACTATGGTTTTTCATTGCTTCCGGGGGAGGGAGAACAAATGGCCGACGCGGGAACCATCAGGCGGGCAGACGCCGGGACCTTGACGCGCGCCGACCTTGCGGACGTCATTCATCGCGAGATCGGCCTTTCACGGTCCGAATCGGCCGGAATCGTCGAGCGGATCCTTCATCACATGTGCCACGCATTGTCCGAAGGGCAGAATGTGAAGATCTCCGGGTTCGGCAGCTTCATCCTTCGCGACAAGGGCGAGCGGGTCGGCCGCAACCCCAAGACGGGCGTCGAAGTCCCGATCGCGCCGCGCCGAGTGCTCACCTTCCGCGCCAGTCAGATCATGCGCGAGCGGATCGCCAAGGGCGGCTGAGGCCGCACGCCATGGCGGACGCCACAGGCAAGAGCGAACAGGCTTTCCGAACGATCGGCGAGCTTGCGTCCGAACTGGACGTCCCTCAGCACATCCTGCGCTATTGGGAGAGCCGCTTCCCGCAATTGAAGCCGCTCCAGCGTGCCGGCAATCGCCGCTACTACCGGCCCGCCGACGTCGCCCTGGCCCGCCGCATCCACCGGCTCCTCAACCAGGACGGCTATACGATCCGCGGAGTCCAGCAATTGCTGGCCGGCGGGGGCGGGGACGGCGATTCGGCTGAGGTTGCCGCGCCGGCTTCGGAGCGGGCGCCGGCGCAGGAGAGCAGCCCAAGCGCCGTGCCGGTGGAAGAGCTCAAGGCCATCCGCCGGACCCTCGCCGAGGCGCTCGAGGCCTGAGCCTTCAGAAGTGAATCACTCCGTTCGCCCTGAGCCTGTCGAAGGGCCTTCCTTCTCGCGCGGCGCCCTTCAGGCAGGAGGGGGCTTCGACAAGCTCAGCCCGATCAGCCCGAACGGATAGTGAGTGAAGGCGGCGCGGCCGAATTTTATCGGTCACTCCGAATCCGGCCCGAGCTCCGGGTCGAGATCCCGCGGCCGGATGAAGCGCTCGATCCGGCCCTTCCCTTCGCTCACCTCCGCCCAGCGCTCCACCGGCAGAGCGATCTCCGCGACCGTGCCGGTCGGATATTTCACCTCGACCTCGCCTCTCAGCCCGGCTTCGTCGCGGCGGGAGAGGCACAAGGCGAGCTCCTCCAGCCCCGGATTGTGCCCGACCAGAAGCAGCCGCTCGATCTCGTCCGGAATCGCCTGGACGATCTCCAGCAACGTCGCGGTCGAAGCCAGGTAGAGGCGCTGGTCGTAATCCGGCTGGATCGCGCCGTAACCCGCCGCGACCTCCTCCAAGGTCTCCATCACCCGCCGCGCCGGCGAGGCCAGCACGCGGTCGAAGGCCAGGCCCTGCGCCTTCATCTCGCGGGCCACCGTCCGCGCCGCCCTCCGGCCGCGCGGGTTGAGCGGCCGGTCGAAATCCCGGCTGACCGGATCGTCCCAGCCCGACTTGGCGTGGCGCAGCAGCGTCAGACTCTTCATTCGGCTTCTTCGGACTGCCTCTGTTCGAGCGCCTGATGCCCGAAAGCCGCCCCGGTTGAAAGCCGCGACCGCACCCGCTCCACCGCCTCGGCCAGGGTGAGCCGCCGGATCGGCGTCCCGGCGGGGAAGGCGGAGAGCAGCCGGGTCGGGGTCGCCGCGGAGAGGAGGACGAAGACTCCGCGGTCCTCCTTTCGGCGAATCAGCCGTCCGAAGGCCTGGGCAAGCCGGGCTCGGACCACGCGGTCGTCGTAAGCGGTGCCGCCGCCCGCCGCCCGCCGCGCCGAGTGAAGCACGGTCGGCCGGGGCCAGGGCACGCCCTCCATCACCACCAGCCGGAGCGAATGGCCGGGAACGTCGACTCCGTCCCGAAGCGCATCGGTGCCGAGCAGCGACGCGTGCGGATCGTCGCGGAAGATGTCGACCAGGGTGCCCGTGTCGATCGGATCGACATGCTGGGCGTAGAGGGGGAGGCCCGCCCGCGCGAGCCGGTCGGCGATCCGGGCGTGGACCGCTTTGAGCCGCTGGATGGCGGTGAACAGCCCGAGCGTTCCGCCTTCCGCGGCCTCGACCAGCCGCGAATAGGCGCCGGCGAGCCGGCCGATGTCGCCGCGCTTGACGTCGGTGACGATCAGGACCTCGCTGTTGGCGGCATAATCGAACGGGCTCGGGGCGCTGAAGCGGCGCACCGGCCCGGCCACGTGGGCGGCGCCGGTCCGCGCCTCGGCGCTCTCCCAGCCTTCCGCGCCGCGCAGGGTGGCCGAGGTGACGATGACGCTGTGGGCGGGCTTGAGGACGACGTCGGCGAGCGGCCGGGTCGGGTCTAGCCAGCGGCGGTGGAGGCCGATGTCGAACTCGCGGCCGTCGATCCGGTGGACCGCCAGCCAGTCGACGAAGTCGGGATCGGCCGGCCCTCCGAGCCGCGCCGCCAGGGCGACCCAGGCCGCGATCGTCTGCGTCCGCCAGGCGAGGCCGCCGATCGCCCCCTCGATCCGGGCCCGGGCCTGCGAATCGAGCCAGTCGGGCGCGTCCTCGAGCACCGCTTCCAGCCGCCGGGCGAGCGCCATCAGCGGCCGCATCAACTGCTCGAGCGCCTCGACCGCCGGGGCGGAGGCGGCGACGATGTCGCCGTCGAGCTCGGCCATCTCGGTCTCGATCCCGTAGCCGGCGTCCTGGGCGGTGGCGCGGGCGTAGACGGTGCCGCGCACCGCCGCGAGCAGCTTCTCGACCGGCCCGAAGGGCAGGCCTTCGGCGATCCGCTGAAGCCAGCCGTCCGACGGCAGGAGCCCCGCCGCCTGAACCGCCATGTCGAGCGCGAGCGCCCCGGCCTCGTCATAGGAGGCGACGTCGGTCAGCCGGGCCGCGAGACCGCGCCGCCGCCCGCGCGACTTGCTCTCCGGCCCGACGATCCAGCGCCTGAGCTCGATCGCCTCCTGTCCGGTCAGGGCCGCGGCGAAGGTCGAATCGGCGGCCTCGAACAGATGATGGCCCTCGTCGAAGACGATCCGGGTGGGGGGATTGCCGCCGTCGCGGCCGCGGGCGGCGTTGACCATCACCAGGGCATGGTTGGCGATGACGATGTCGGCGTCCTGGCTCGCCCGCGCCGAGCGCTCGATGAAGCATTTGCGGTAATGCGGGCAGCCGGCATAGACGCATTCGCCGCGGCGGTCGGTGAGCGCGGTCGCCCCGGCGCGGCGGAACAGGGTCGGAAGCCAGCCGGGCAGGTCGCCGCCAACCATGTCGCCGTCCTTGGAGAAAGCGGCCCAGCGGGCGACGAGCTGGGCAAGGATCGCGGCCCGGCCGGCGAAGCCGCCCTGAAGGGCGTCCTCCAGGTTGAGCAGGCAGAGGTAATTCTCCCGTCCCTTGCGGACGACGACCTTGCGCCGCCGCGCCTCCGCGTCGGGGAAGAGGCGAAGGCCCTCGCGGTCGAGCTGGCGCTGGAGCGCCTTGGTGAAGGTCGAGACCCAGACCGCGCCGTCGGCGCTTTCCGCCCAAAGCGAGGCGGGGGCGAGATAGCCCAAAGTCTTGCCGATGCCGGTGCCCGCTTCGGCGAGAAGCATGTTGGGCTGGCCCTCGGCGGCGCGCGGATCGAAGGTGCCGGCGGCGGCGGCGGCATAGTCGCGCTGTCCCTGGCGGATCTCGGCGCCGAGCCCGACAAGGTGGGTCAGCCGCTCGACCGCCCGCTCTTCGGCCACTCTTACGGTCCGCGGCGCCGGCCGGGCGCCGCTCTCCTCCCATTCCGGAAGCTTCGAGAACAGCCAGCGCTCGTCCCGCTCCGGCCGTCTCAGCCGCTGGGCGATCGCCGGAGTCCACGACCAGCGCAGCCGCCCGAGCGCCTGGGCCGAAGCCCAGGCGCCTTCGCGCTCGGGCCAGTCCCCTTCCAGGGTCGCGAGCAGGGCGCCCGCGGCTCGAAGCAGGAAGGGCGCCGCCTCCGAATCGCCCGCCGGCGCCTCCAGCCCGAGCGCCTCCGCCAGCCCCTTCGGCGTCGGCACGGCGAAGCGGGCGGGGTGGACGAAGGCGAACAGCTCGAGCAGGTCGAGCCCCGACAGATCGGGATAGCCGAGCCGCTGCCCGACCAGCGGCGCGTTGAGCATGACCAAAGGAGTCTCGGCGGCGCGGGAGATCGCCTCCCCCCGGCCCAAGCCCCGCACCTCGCCGTCCGGCGCGGCGAGCCAGATTCCGCCATGAGTCGCGTGGAGCGCCGGGTAAGGGAACGGAACCGCCATGGTTCGAACTTTGGCGCAATGGGAACGGAACGGCAACGGCTGGTTAGACCAAGCCGGCACTTTCCACGCTCAATCCGGAAATGCTTATGCTTTCGATGCGCTCGCCGATCGCAATCGACCGGTCGAGCAGCTCGATCGTGAGCTTCACCCTTTGAGGCACGTTTATCGGCTGGATGACGGTCACGACGGTCCCTTACCACACTTGCGCGACGTCAACGAAATCACGAAGAGCCGGTTCATGTCCATGGTAATCCCTTCCGACCTCCGCGCCGCCGCGCTCGTCGCCAAGGCCTGGCCCTATGAGGAAGCGCGCAAAATCCTGAAGCGCTATCCCGACGGCCCGCCCCGCGGCGAGATCCTGTTCGAGACCGGCTACGGCCCGAGCGGGCTGCCGCATCTCGGCACCTTCCAGGAGGTGGTGCGCACCCTGATGGTCCGCCACGCCTTGTCGGAGATGGTCGACTGGCCGAGCCGGCTGATCGCCTTTTCCGACGACGTGGACGGGATGCGCAAGGTGCCGCCGGGAGTGCCCAACCAGGACATGATGCACGCGCATCTGCACCAGCCGCTGAGCAAGGTGCCGGATCCCTATGGCTGCGGGCATGACAGCTACGCCGCCCATAACAACAATCTGCTCCGGCAATTCCTCGACCGCTTCGGCTTCGACTATGAATTCCTCGCCTCGTCGGACTGCTACGGCTCCGGCCGCTTCGACGAGACGCTTCGACAGGTGCTCCGCAACTATCAGGGCATACTCGACATCATGCTTCCGACGCTGCGCGAGGAGCGGCGCCTGACCTACTCGCCGGTGCTTCCGATCAGCCCGGAGAGCGGCAAGGTGCTGCAGGTCCCGGTCGAGGTGGTGGACGCGGAGGCGGGCCTCGTCCGCTACACCGATCCGGATACCGGCCGGGAGGTCGAGCAGTCGGTGCTGTCGGGCGGCGCCAAGGTGCAGTGGAAGGTCGATTGGGCGATGCGCTGGGTGGCGCTCGGAGTCGATTACGAGATGAGCGGCAAGGACCATATCGACGGCTTCATCCAGAGCTCGAAGATCGCCCGGCTGCTCGGCGGCCGGCCGCCGGAAGGCTTCAATTACGAGCTCTTCCTCGACGAGAATGGCGAGAAGATCTCGAAGACCAGGGGCAACGGGGTCACCATCGACGAGTGGCTGACCTACGCGCCCGAGGAGAGCCTGGAATTCTACATCTACCGCGAGCCGCGCAAGGCCAAGCAGCTGAGCTTCGGGATCATCCCCAAGGCGGTGGACGAATATTACCAGTTCCTCGCCGCCTATCCGGGGCAGGAATGGGACAAGCGCCTCGGCAACCCCGTCCATCACGTCCATGCCGGCGAGGTGCCAAGGATTGATCTTCCGATCACCTTCAGCCTCCTGCTCAATCTGGTGGGAGCGGCCGGAAGCGACGACAAGGCCGTCGTGTGGGGTTTCGTGAGCAAGTATCTCGACAAGGTCTACGAAGGGCATACGGCGCATCTTCACGACACGCTCGATGCCCTCATCGGCCATGCCATCCGCTACTTCCAGGATTTCGTCGCCCCTTCCCTGATAAAGCGCCCCCCCACCGGAGAGGAGGCCGCGGCCCTGCGGGATCTGGACGCTCGACTGGAGAATCAAGGCAGCTACGATCCGGTCGAGATTCAGAACCTCGTCTACGGGGTCGGCAATGCCCACGAATTCGAGAATCTGCGCGATTGGTTCAAGGCGCTGTATGAGACCCTCCTCGGCACCAGCCAGGGCCCGCGCATGGGCAGCTTCATAGCTCTCTACGGGATCGACAATACCCGGCGGCTCATCGCGGAAGCTCTGGAAAGAGCCTGATCCCGCCGCCGCGACGCTCAAGGCGCAGCGATTGCAAAAGGCGCGTGTTCATGATATGTTCGGAAGGCTCTTTGACAGCGTGAACGATAGGGACGCCTGCCGCGCCGTGACCGCCCCGAAGTTCACGAAAAAGATGTCCAACCCTATGAACTTCGTGAACTTGGCTCCGTCCTGTCCTGGCTCAGGCCCGGCATGACGGTCGCGATGCCCGGCCGCTGCCT
Source organism: Allosphingosinicella sp. (assembly GCA_030146745.1). The sequence continues at coordinate 7,336 of JASLBD010000207.1, forward strand.
CAGCTAAGCCTGCTTCGCCGCGATCCAGTCGTCGATCTTCTTCTCGAGCACGGCGAGGGGCAGCGCCCCCGTCATCAGCACCTGGGCGTGGAACTCGCGTATGTCGAAGCGGGGGCCGAGCGCCTTTTCCGCGCGGGCGCGAAGCTCGCTGATCTTGAGCTGGCCGATCTTGTAGGCGAGCGCCTGGCCCGGAATGGCAATGTAGCGCTCGGTCTCCGCGACCGCGTTGCTCCGCCCGCGCGAGCTGTTGTCGAGGATGTACTGGATGGTCCGGTCGCGGGTCCAGCCCTTGGAATGGATGCCGGTGTCGACGACCAGGCGGATCGCCCGGAACAGCTGCGAATCGAGGAAGCCGAAATATTGATAGGGGTCGGTGTACAGGCCGAGTTCGCGGCCCATCGTCTCGGCATAGAGTCCCCAGCCCTCGACATAGGCGGTGTTGCCGCCGAAGCGCATGAAGCTCGGCAGAGCCTCATTCTCCTGCGCCAGGCTGATCTGGAAATGGTGCCCGGGCGCGCCTTCGTGGAGGTAGAGCGTCTCCATCGTCGGAATGGTGCGCGAGGGCAGGTCGTAGGCGTTGAAGTAGAAGACGCCCGGGCGCGAGCCGTCGGCGGTGCCGCTCTGGTAGGAGCCGCGGGCGGCGCCCTTCTCGGTCAGCGCCGGCACCGGCCGGATTTCCAGCGGCGTCTTCGGTATGGTCGAGAACTTCGTCGGAAGCGTCGCCTCGAGCCTTCTGCCGATCGCGACATAGCCCTGCTGAAGCTGCTCGCGCGACTTCGGCTTGAACTTGGGGTCGGTTCGGATGTGCTCGAAGAATTGCTGGAGCGTGCCGGCGAAGCCGACCTGCGCCTTCACCGCCTCCATCTCGGCCTGGATGCGCGCCACCTCGGCGAGGCCGATCCGGTGGATCTCGTCGGGCGTCATGTCGGTGGTGGTGCTGAGCGCGACCAGGTGGCGGTAGAGGGC